>NZ_LZTC01000034.1:0-24426 GCF_001665905.1 Gordonia sp. 852002-50395_SCH5434458 | reverse complement strand
GGTGAGGGCTCGACCAGCGGTGGGGGCTCGACCGGCGAGTGGGCGCTCGACCGGCGAGTGGGCGCTCGACCGGCGAGTGGGGTGGTCTCGACAAGCTCGACCAGCGGGGTTCACTCGACCAGCGGTGGGGGCTCGACCGGCGAGTGGGCGCTCAGCCGGCGGTGGGGTGGTCTCGACAAGCTCGACCAGCGTGTAGGCGCTCGGGCGGCGGGGGTCAGCCGCGGTAGCCCAGGCGGCGGCTGACCGTGTCGGCGGCGCGCACGACGCCCTCGGCGAGTTGGGGGGCGTCGGCGGGGTCGAGGCGGTAACGCGGGCCTGAGATGCTCAGCGCCGAGACCACGGCGCCTGTGCTGTCGCGGACCGGGGCGGCGAGGGCGACGAGCCCGACTTCGAGTTCTTCGTCAGCGAGCGCCCAGCCGCGGGCGGAGGAGGCTTCGAGGTCGGCGATGAGCTGATCGAGGTCAGTGATGGTGTTGTCGGTGAAACCGGGTAGTTCATCGGAGTAGAGCGTGCGCAGCTCTCGTTCGCTCAAGCCGGCGAGTAGCGCCTTGCCCGACGACGTGGCGTGCGCGGGCGACGGCTGGCCGATCCAGGTCTTCAACGCAACGCTTGACGACCCCTGCGACTCGACGACGTTGATGGCCTGCGCGGCGTTGAGGACCGCGAGATTGGTCGTCTCCCCGGTCTTCTTGGCCACGCCGTCGCAGACGTCCTGGCCGAGTTTCGCGAGATCCATTGTCGCGGTAGTCGATCCGGCGAGCCTCACCACCGTGAAGCCGATGCGATACTTGCGGCCACCCGGCGCCTGCTCGACAAAGCCGCGCGATTCCAGCGAGGCCACGATCCGAGAGACGGTCGACTTGTGGACTCCGAGAGCGACAGACAATTCGGTGATACCCGCAGCGCCTGCGTCGGCGATCAGCTCCATGATCTGCAGCGCGCGGTCGACGGACTGCACGGCGCCACCTGCGGTCTTGTCGTGGTCGTGTGCGTCGGTGGACATGATGCTCATGAGCCTACCTGTCGATTCCATTGGGTTGAGGCTGCCGGCCGCTTACCAAATCTGCACGTACACAATCCGGTCGTGAGCGGGCCGCCATCGAAATAATCTCCTCGGCCTCCCGCTGACGTACGACTTGTGTACGTACCAGGCGAACTCGACGCGGATGAGCGCTCATTGGCTTCCGTCCGCAGCCTTGATCAGGTCGGCGCACTTCTCGGCCATGGTCATCACCGTGATGTTCGGGTTCACGACGGGCAGTTTGGGCATGGCCGACGCGTCGACAACCCGCAAACCCGAAACGCCCTTGACCCGCAGCTCGGGATCGAGCACCGCCATCCGATCCGACGCCGCGCCCATCCTCGCGGTACCCGCGGGGTGGTAGACGGTGTTGTGCGTCTTGTGCATGTAGTCGATCAACTCGTCGTCGGTCACGGCGTCGAGCCCCGGCGCCAGCTCTCGAGATACCCACTCCGCCAACGGACTCTGCGCGCCGATCTCGCGCGCGAGTCGGATTCCCGCGAGCATCACCTGCTCGTCGTGGCCCTCGGGATCGGTGAAATAGCGCGGGTCAACCCGGGGCCGGTCGCGGAAGTCGCGCGACCGCAGTCGCACCGTTCCCCGGGAAAGACCTTGCGTCACATTCGGTGTGAGGCAGAACCCCGACTCCGTGGTGGGGTAGCCCCATCGGAGTGTGTTCATGTCGAACGGCACGCTGCCGTAGTGCATCATCAGATCAGAGTGGTCGAGGCCATCACGTGTCGTGGCGAAGAGGCCGATCTCCCACCACTGTGTCGACTCGGTGACCATCGCCTGCGACGCCTCCCAGAACACCAGACCCTCGACGTGGTCGTCGAGGTTCTCCCCGACGCCGGGCGAGTCGACACGCACCTCGACGCCGATCTCACGGAGGTGGTCGGCCGGCCCGATCCCGCTGAGCATCAACAACTTGGGAGTATCGATGGCGCCCGCGGTCACGATGACCTCGCGTCGTGCGTCGACGGTGTCGTATCCGCTGAGGTCTGGCCGCAGGAACGTAACGCCGGTGGCTCGCAAAGAGTCGTCGATGACGATCCCACTGACCCAACTGTCCGTCAGCACAGTCAGATTCGGCCGTTTGTCGAGGATCGGATGCAGGTAGGCGTGCGACGACGACATGCGTTCGCCGGCTTCATTGGCGTTGATCTGCAGCCAGCCAGCGGCATTGAGGTGCCATTCGTCGCGGTTGAATGCGACGGTGTCAAGGCCGAGCTTGGCGGCAGAATCCAAAACCGCCTGGCCGCAAGGATCATTCGGCGGCACATCGCGGAGTCGGACAGGGCCGTCGTGTCCGTGTGGATAGCCCTGGTACGTACCGTCGGCGACGTTGTTCTCCACGCGCGCGACGTAGGGTAGTACGGCTTCGGGCCCCCAACCGGTCGCGCCCATCGCCTCCCAGTCTCTCAACCCCTGTGCCAAGGGCCAGAAGGCGATACACGAGTTGTGCGACGAACATCCGCCCAGGACCTTTGCCCTGGCGTGTCGTAGGAAGCTATTGCCCTTCTCCTGCGGTTCGACGGGGTAGTCCCAGTCGTAGCCGGAGTCGAGTAGGTGCATCCAGTCGGCCAACACCAGGATCGCAGGGTCGTCGACGTCGCTCGGTCCGGCTTCGATCAGGCAGACAGTCACATTGGGATCTTCGGAAAGTCGCGCGGCAAGAACACATCCGGCGGTTCCACCGCCCGCGATCACGTAGTCGTAGGTGGTCACTGCGCGGCCTCCGTGGCGATATCGTTGGTACTCGAATGCGATGCCAGTACACCGATGTTTCGACGACCCACGGTGAAGTACCAGAGCAATCCGAGTCCGAGGATGATGCCGATATAGACGAACGCCCCCCACGTGTTGAACCACGGTGTGCCGTACACGGCCGAACGTGGCCAGGCCAGGTTGAGCGCCATTCCGATGCCCCAGACGACGGCCAGTAGGTTCACCGCCAGTCCCCACCGCCCCATCGTGAAATAGCCGCCCTCGGCGAGATCCTTCGGCGGCCACTCACCGCGAAAACGCTTGAGCAGCATGGGCATCGTGACCAAGAGATACGCGAGGTAGATCATGATGATCGCGATCGACGTCAGCACGGTGAAGATCTTCGGCTGACCGATGTTGATCACGAGTATCAGTATGGCGAGAATCCCGATGACGAAAGCGGGAATGACCGGGGTCTGTCGCTTCGGGTCGACTTTTGCCAGGTGGGAGCCGAAGGGCAGCGCGTTGTCGCGGGCCATCGCAAACATCAGCCGGATACCTGCCGTGTGCACCGCGAGTGAACAGACGACGACCGCGATGACGATGGCGACGAGGAAGATCTTGCCCAGCGGTCCCCACATCACGGATTCGACGATGTACTGCAGGCTTCCGTCGGGTTGTCCGAGCTTGGGATCGTCGAGGTCCGGGGCAGCCATGATCGCGAAGACGAGAATCGCACCGCCGATGACGAACGAGGCCAGAATTGCGCGCAGGATCGCTTTCGGCGCGGTGCGTCGTGGTTCGACGGTCTCCTCGCCGAGCGAACTGGCGGTGTCGAAGCCGTACATCACATAGCCCGACGCCAACGACGCGACGAGGAATGCGCCGAGGTAGCCGCCACTCTCGCCGGCCCCGTAACCATGTGTGGAGAAGAAGACCTGCGGACCCCGAGTCACGTTGCATGCCAGAATAACTGCGATGAGTACCGCTGCGATCAGCTCGACGAAGACGCCGACACTGTTGATCATCGCCATGAGCCGCACGCTCCACGCGTTGATGGCGGTGGTGATGGCCACCAGGATTGAGCCGAGGATCACCGCGTTGACCGCGTACGAAGTCGCGGTGGAACCGTCGCCGTAGATCTGGAAGCCGCTCCACAGTCTCGGCAGGTTGAGCTGCAATGCCAGCACGACGGCCGCCAGGGTGACGATCGATGCGGTGAGCATCAACCAGCCGGCCGACCATCCCACCAGCTGCGTGCCCAACCGCTTTGCCCAGTTGTACACCGACCCGGCGACCGGGTACTTCGCCGCTAGCTCCATGAAACACAGTGCGACGCAGAGCTGTCCGACGAAGACGATCGGCCACGACCACAGATAGGCGGGTCCCGCGGTCCCGAAGCCGAAGTAGAAGAGCTGGAAGGTTCCGGTCAGAATGGAGATGTAGCTGACGCCCGCGGCGAAGCTGGCGAACTTGCCGATACTACGGTCGAGTGACTGTTTGTATCCGAAGTCTTCGAGGCCGTCGGCCTCGGAAGCTGTTGTCGGCGTGGACTCTGTGGCCATTGTTCCTCATCGCGTGATCATTCCGGTCCGAACCACCGCGACGCCGACGGCGCGGTGTTGTGCCAGATGTGCTTTGTTTCTTGATATTCCGCTAGCCCGGTCGGGCCCAGTTCGCGTCCGTTGCCGGACTTGCCGAATCCTCCCCATTCGGCGGCTGGTGTGTAGTAGCCGAAGTCGTTGAGCCATACGGTCCCGTGCCGCAGACCGCGAACCATCCGTTCGCCCAGCGCGGCGTCGGAGGTGCGGACCCCAGCGGCCAGACCGTATTCGGTGTCGTTGCCGAGAGCGAGTGCCTGCTCCTCGGTCTCGAATCGTTCGACGGTGAGGATCGGCCCGAACGTCTCGTCGCGGACGATCGTCATCGATCGGTCGCAGTGGTCGAAGATGGTGGGGGAGAAGAAGTAGCCGCCGGGATCGAGATCGTCGCGATCTGGCCGTCCGCCGCCGCAACGCAGCACGGCGCCTTCGTCTTTCGCCGACGCCACGTAGGCGTGCATCTTGTCGAGCTGTGCTTGGGATACCAGAGGGCCGGTCTCGCTCGTCGGATCGAGCCCGTCACCCATACGAATGGTGCAAGCGCGCACGACGAGCGCGTCGACGAAGTCGTCGGCGATGGACGACTGCACGATGAGCCGTGTCCCTGACGAGCACACCTGACCCGAGTGTAGAAACACCCCGGTGAGTACCTGGTCGACAGACGATTCCCAGTCGGCATCGTCGAAGACGATGTGCGGGTTCTTTCCTCCGAGTTCGACGGCAACCTTGGTGACGTGCTTGGCTGCGGTCTCGGAGATCACGATGCCGGTCTGCAGGCCGCCGGTGAACGAGATGAAGTCGACGTCGGGGTTGTCGGTGAGTGCTTGACCGAGAACGGCACCGGAACCCTGCACCAGGTTGAGTACGCCGGCGGGGACTCCGGCCTCTTCGCACAGCCTGACGAACGCGATCGTCGAAAGGGGAGTCACCTCACTGGGTTTGGCGACCATGGTGCAACCCGCAGCGAGTGCGGGCGCGATCTTCCACGAGATCTGCAGAAGCGGATAGTTCCAGGGCGCGATGAGAACACAGACCCCGATCGGTTCGCGGATCACGCGGCTGATGACGGCGGGGTTGCCGACGTCGACGACCCGATCGGCAGACGTCTCGACGAGTGAGGCGTAGTAGCGGAAGACCGATTCGACATCGTCGATGTCGATCTCGCTCTCCGCCAACGTCTTTCCGGTGTCGAGTGTCTCGATGTACGCGAGGTCTGCTTTGTCGCGGACCAACAGGTCGGCGATGCGGCGTAGAAGTGCGGCCCGCTCGGCGACCGGCGTCGATGACCACTCGCCGGCGTCGAACGTTGTGCGCGCAGCGGTGACGGCGGCAGTCGCGTCGTCGGCGCTCGCCTCGTCGACAGAGATGAACTCGGTTCCGTTCGCAGGGTTGATCAGCGCGCGGACGCCGCCGTCGGAGGCGGCGCGCCACGTGCCGTCGATGTAGAGCTGATGGTCGCCGATCAGCCCCGCGAGCGGTTGGGTCATTCGGTTCTCTTGCCTTCCGTGGTTTTCTTGTCTTCCGTTGCGGGCGGGATGGTTTCGACGGTGTCGTTGACGAACGGTGCGATGGGGTCGCCGGTCTCCGGGTCGAGCACCGCGAACTCGCTGGTCTCGATTTTGACAGCCTCCTCGCGGATGTGCTCGTCGACGCGGTCGGACAGCAGGCCACGAGCGACGATCAACGGGTCGCGGCGCAGATCCATGTACAGCGACACACACATGCCGACCATCACCAACACGAACGGCAGCGCGGCGATGATCGCCATCTGTTTGATGCCGGTGAGTCCGTCGTCGCCGCTGACGGCCAGCAGCACTGCGGCGACCGCACCGGTGGACACACCCCAGAAGATGGTGATCCATCTACTCGGTTCCGGGGTGCCCCGCTGCGAGAGAGTACCCATCACCAACGACGCCGAATCCGCGCCGGAGACAAAGAAGATGGCGACCAAGATCATGACGAGGGCGGAGGCAATCGCTGTCCACGGCATGTTGGCCAGGACGTCGAACAGCGTGTCTTCGCTGGCGCTGGTGGCGGGGTCGAAAGCCAGTTTGCCGTCGGTGAATTCACGTATGGCTGATCCGCCGAAAATGCAGAACCACAACAGTGACACCACGGTTGGCACGATCATCACGCCGACAACGAACTCGCGGATGGTGCGGCCCTTGGAGATCTTCGCGAGGAACATTCCGACGAAGGGGGTCCACGACACCCACCACGCCCAGTAGAAGATGGTCCACGACGCCAGCCAGCTCTCGCCGTCGGCGTCGACTGTCGCGCCCGACCGTGCGGAGAAACCGAGGGCGTCGTTGGCGTAGGCGCCCATTGTGGTGGGCAGGAGATTGAGGATGAACACGGTTGGGCCGACGACGAATACGAAGACCGCGAGGATCAGCGCCAGCACCATGTTGATGTTCGACAGCCACTGGATTCCCTTGGCGATACCCGACACTGCCGACGCGACGAATGCGGCGGTCAGCACCGCGATGATCGCGACGAGAACCATGGTCGACGGGTTCTTCACCCAACCGACCTTGTCCAAGCCCGAACCGATCTGCAGCGCGCCGAGTCCCAGTGACGCGACGGTGCCGAACAGCGTCGCGAAGATCGCAAGGATGTCGATGATCTTGCCGACCGGGCCGTTCACCGAATTGCCAAGCAGCGGAGCGAAAACTGCGCTCATGAGCTGGCTACGGCCAAGACGGTAGGTGGAGTATGCGATTGCGAGACCGACCACAGCGTACATGGCCCACGGGTGAAATCCCCAGTGGAACATGGTGGTTGCCATTGCGACCTGCACGTCGCGAGCCGAGTATCCCGGCGGTGCCTCGACGAAGTGGAACAGCGGCTCGTATGCGCCGAAGAACATCAGGCCGATGCCCATGCCGGCGCTGAACATCATCGCGATCCAGCTCACGGTGCGGTACTCGGGCTTGTCGCCGTCCTTGCCGAGCGGGATGCGCCCGTACTTGCTCAGGGCGAGCCAGACCGCGAAGATCACGAAACCGGTTGCTGTGAGGATGAACAGCCAGCCGAGGTTGCCGGTGATCCAGTCGAGGACGGTCGACGAGACGGACGTGAGATTGTGGGGCTTGACCAGACCCCAGATCAGAAACGCGATGATCAGTGCTGCCGTCACACCGAACACCACCGGGTCGAGTGTGTAGCGTTTCCGCACATCATTCATGTTCGCCATAGCGCCTCTTTTCGCAGGTAGCGGTGGACACTTACTGCTTGATTCGAGCCATCTCGGGGTCGACCACCGGATCCGAGATCACTAAGGCACCATACGACGTGCGCAAGTAATCGACCTCAACGGCCGTGAGATCGGGCAGGTCCGAAGGCAGCCACGCGTACGCCAGACACGCGCCGACCGTCGGCGACCACCCTGCGCTCGTGACGTATCCGACGACGTTCCCGTCGACGGTGACGGGCTCCTTCCCGAGCACCACGGCTGCGGGGTCGTCGAACTTGATCGTGCGCAGGCGTGATGTGCATTTCCGCTGGTCCAGAGCCTTCTTCCCGACGAAGTCTTGCTTCGACGACTTCACGGCGAAGCTGAGCCCGGCCGCAGCCGGGGTGTGCTCGGTCGTCATGTCGGTGCCGGCGGATCGGTAGCCCTTCTCGATGCGCAGTGCGTTGAACGCGATCCGGCCCGCGGCGATGATGCGGTACTCGGCACCCGCCGCCATGAGGAGGTCCCACAAACCGCGGCCGTACTCGGCGTCGGCGTAGATCTCCCAGCCGAGCTCACCGACGTAGGAGACCCGCATGAGAGTCACAGGCACGGACCCGATGGTCGTCTGAACGCAGCGGAAGTACTTCAGGCCGTCGTTCGTGAGGTCGGTTGGCGTCAGCGGTGCGAGGACGTCGCGGGCGGATGGCCCCCAGAGTCCGATGCAGCAGGTCGCGCCGGTGATGTCTCGGAGCGTGACGCTGCGGTCGGCGGGAAGATGTCGCGACATCCAGTCGAAGTCGATCGGCCCGTTGGCCCCGACCTGGAACAGATCAGCACCGAGTCGGGCGACCGTCAGATCCGACCGCACGCCGCCTGCGTCGTCGAGCATGAGCGTGTACGTGATCGAGCCGATCGACTTGTCGACGTTGTTGGTGGTCAGTCGTTGCAGGTAGTCCGCGGCTCCGGGACCGCTGACCTCATATCGGGTCAGCGGTGTCATGTCGTACATCGCGACATGACTGCGAGTCCACGCCGCTTCTGCGACCGAGATCGGAGACCAGTTGCGCGCGGACCAGTTGTCGCGTTGCGGGATCTGCATGCCACCGGCGACGAGTTCGTCGAGTATCGCCTGATTGGCCTCGAACCACGCCGGACGCTCCCACAGATTCGCGACCCAGAACTCTGCGCCCAGAGCGGCTTGCCGGTCGTAGAACGGGCTGGTGCGTACGCCTCGTGGAGCGGCAACCTGATCGTGTGGGTGGATGATGTCGTACACCTCGACGAACGACTGCGAACTCGTCGTGAGGATGTAGTCGTCTGTGAGAGCGGCGTTTTCGAACCGGTAGAGATCGAACTCGTGGGTGTCGACGGCGGGTGTGCCGTCGACCATCCACTCGGCGACGGTGCGCGCGATGCCCGCGGAGTGCGTGACCCACACCGCCTCGGCGACCCAGAATCCCTTGAGGTCGCGGTGTTCTCCGACGACCGAGTGCCCGTCGGGGGTGAACGAGAAGATCCCGTTGAATCCGTCGTCGATCTTTCCCGTTGCGAGTTCCGGTATGAGCGTGATGGTTTGGTCCCAGGCTTCGGCGAAATCGTCTGGCGTGAACATCAGTTTCGACGGCATCTCCTCGAGCGAGACTGTCGAGTCGTAGTCGAGCGCGTTGACGTCGCTCGGCATGGGGCGATGGCCGTAGTAGCCGATGCCGAGGCGGTCACCGTGCTCGCGGTAGTAGAGGTCGTGGTCCTGATGGCGCAGGATTGGCAGCGAAGCCTCTGCGACAACAGAATTGGCGCCGTGTCGAGATTCCAGCGGCGTGGTGTACGCGTACTGATGTGCCATCGGAACGAGGGGGATGGTGAGTCCGACGCGACGGCCGAACTCTCTTCCCCAGAAACCCGTGCAGCACACCACGATGTCGGCGTCGACGACTCCGGTTGCGGTGCGGACGCCACGTACCTCACCGTTCTCTTCGACGACGTCGATCACCTCTGTGTGCGGAACGAACCGTGCCCCACGTGAGATCGCCCGCGTCGCTTGGGCTTCTGCTGCCCGCAGCGCTTTCGCCAGACCATCGCGCGGCGTGAAGAAACCGCCGACGATCTGGCCCGGGTCGAGCAGGGGGTGGCGTTCGAGACACTCTGCGGGAGAGAGCAGCTCATGTTCGACGCCGCGCGAGGCCGCCCAGCCTGCCTTTCGGTGGAGGTCGTCCAGGCGGGCCTCGGTGGTGGCCACCTCGAGCCCTCCGACGTGACTGAAACACCAGCCGTCGGGGTGCTCGAGTGCGGAGAACTTCTCGAGGGTGTAGCTCGCGAGCTCGGTCATCGTCTTCGACGGATTGGTCGCGAACACGAGACCCGGTGCGTGCGAGGTCGATCCACCGGTGGCGAAGAGCGGCCCGCGGTCGAGGACCGTCACGTCGGTCCAACCGCGCGCAGTGAGCTCGTCGGCCAGCGAGGTGCCGACGATGCCTGCGCCGACGATGACGACTTTGGGAGTGGGCATGGGGTTCCTTTGGTGGGGGGTGGTCTCGACAAGCTCGACCAGCGGGTTGGGCTCGACCAGCGGTTGGGGCGCTCGACCAGCGGGTGGGGCTCGACCGGCGGCGGGGCGGGCTAGCTGAACACCACGGTGCTGGTTCCGTTCATGAGCACGCGGTTCTCGCTGTGCCAGCGGACGGCGCGGGAGAGCGCCAAGGCCTCGGCGTCGCTGCCGACCGTGGCGAGCCTGCGTGGGTCGTGGGTGTGATCGATGCGGATCACCTCCTGTTCGATGATGGGACCTTCGTCGAGATCTGCGGTCACGTAATGCGCTGTCGCACCGACGTACTTGACTCCGCGTTGATGGGCCTGGTGATAAGGCTTGGCGCCCTTGAAGCCCGGGAGGAACGAGTGGTGGATGTTGATCGCCCTGCCGCGCAGCTTCGCGCAGGTCTCGTCGGAGAGGATCTGCATGTATCGGGCGAGGACGACGAGATCGGCGTCGAACTCGTCGACCGTTGCCAGAAGTCGCGCCTCGGCGTCGGCCTTGGTGTCCGGCGACACGGGCAGATGCCGGAACGGAAGTCCGGCCGAGGTGGCCATCGGCTCCAGATCGCTGTGATTGGATACGACAGCGACCAGCTCACCTCCGAGTGTCCCTGCGCGCCAACGAAAGATCAGGTCGTTGAGGCAGTGACCGAGCTTGGAGACCATGACCACGATCCGCGCGGGCGTGCGATCGTGGATCTCGAATTCGGCGTCGATCCCGGTGGCTAGATGTTCGAACGCGCGGGTCACGTCGTCGGCGCTCGATTGGCGAGCGGACGCGAATTCCGTTCGTACGAAGAGGGTATGCGTCGTCGGATCGTCGAACTGTCGATGGTCGATGACCTCGCAGCCGTGACTGAACAGGAACGACGAGATCGCATGCATGATCCCGCCGCGGGAGGGACACCGCAGGGTGAGCGTGAAAGTCGAGGGCATGAGCGGTCTTTCAGGTTAGGGGTTCGTGTCAGTTGGAGTCGGGACCACATACTCGGCCGCGGCGTCGACGAGCCAGTCAGCGAGGTAGTCGGCGAACGAGGAGCGCACGAAGAGTGTGTACGAGTCGTCGGGTTGGTCGCGGTGGATCACGACGCCGGTCTGGGCGAACAGGGTCGAGATTGCGCGGTCGGGTGGAAACGCGTTGTCGGACAGATCAACTGCGCAGCCGTGGGCCAGGATCGTGCGAGCGCGGGGTCCGCCGAGGACGAGCCGGGTGCGCTGCGACGTCGCATCCATGACGTAAGCGTTGTCGCCTGCGCGGGACACGACGTCGTCGAAGAATGCGTGGCCTGTCACGCCCTCGCGATAGAGCAGCCACTCGGTGGGGCCGAGCCAGACTGCGACCTCACCGTCGCGGCGTCGTAGTTCGCAGACGCCTGGCAGCTCGAGGCGTGAAATGGCATCGACGTCGGAGGTACGGACAATCGACTGTGCCACTGGCTTTTCAGCGAGTTGGACTGTGGGCGCGAGCGCGTCGAATGCCACCTGTCGGCCGCTCAGCGGCAAGCGCGGTGCGAGCGAGATGTCAGCCATCGCGACGGGTTCCTTCCTGGTCGACGAATACCGGTGACGTGACCTCGACTTCGACGAGGCGGTCTCCGAAGGGCACCGAAAGCCGTGAGCCGACCAGATCCCGGCCGCCCTTCACGAGTGCCAGAGCGAACGGTCGCCCGAGCTCGGCACTGAGGTAGCTGGAGGTGACGTGCCCGAGCATCGGAACGGGTGGCGGTGGCAGCGTGCCGCTCGGACTGTGCGCGATGATCTGCGATCCCTCCGGCAACACCGTCGACGCATCGGTCGGAAGTAGCCCGATGAAATGCTTGCGCAACGGATCACGGTCGGAGACGCGGGCGAACGAGCGCTTTCCGATGAAGTCGGACTTCTTCTTCGACACCACCCAACTCATGCCGAGATCGTGCGGCGTGACCGTTCCGTCGGTGTCCTGGCCGATGATCGGATACCCCTTCTCGGCGCGCAACACGTGCATGGTCTCGGTTCCGTACGGCGTGATCTCGTAGCGTTCACCGGCGTCGAGGAGTGCACACCACACATCGAGTGCGTACTCCGCGGCAACGTTGACCTCGAAGGCGAGCTCGCCGGAGAAGCTGACGCGCCCGATACGGATCGGAACGCCGTCGAGAGTGGTGTCGCGCCAGTCCATGAAGCCGAACGCGCCGTTGCTCACGTCGAGGTCACCGAACACGGCACCCACGACGTCCCGAGATCGCGGTCCCACGACGGGGAACGTGGCGACGTGATCGGTCAGCGAGGTGGTGAACACTTGCAGCTCCGGCCATTCGGTCTGGTGCCACTCCTCCATCCAGTCGAGGATGGCCGCCGCATTTCCGGTGGTGGTGTAGACGGTGTAGCGGTCGTCCGCGATGCGCATGACGGTGCCGTCGTCCTTGACCATGCCGTCGGGGCCACACATCACGCCGTAACGAATCTTGCCGACCGCAAGTGTGCTCATCATGTTCGTGTAGAGCATGTCGAGGAATGCGGGGGCGTCACGTCCCGCGACATCGATGACACCGAGCGTCGAACCGTCGAGGATGCCGACTCCCGAACGGACAGCGGCACATTCACGGAGCACAGCCGATGCCATGTCTTCGCCGCCGCGTGGATAGAAGCGTGGACGCTTCCACTGGCCGACGTCCTCGAACACCGCCCCGCGCTCACTGTGCCACTCGTGCAACGCGGTTCGTCGAACCGGGTCGTAGCGATCGCCTCGGTCGCGACCTGCCAAGGCGGCGAACGACACCGGGGTGTACGGCGGACGGAACGTCGTGGTTCCGGTGTCGGTGACGTCGACGCCGAGCAACTCCGCGACGATGCCCGAAGCGACGATGCCAGACGTCTTGCCCTGATCGTGTGCCGTGCCGATCGTGGTGTAGCGCTTGACATGCTCCACAGACGTCATCCCGGCGCCGACGGCACGCTCGACGTCGGTGACCGTGGCATCTCGCTGGAGATCGACAAACGATGTCGCAGCGTCGGATTCGGCAACTCGCCAACACACTTCTGTCGCGGCCGGGGTGCGTTCACCGACGTGCGGAATGGCTCGGAACTCGGGTGCCACGACGCCGAGCGCGCGCACTGCTGATAGCCCTGCTCGACGCCCGTCGGCCAGACACGATGGCGTGGTGAGCATTCCGGCTGCCGCGCCCGCGATCTCAGTGGTCGGTAGCGTTCCCGTGGGTAGAAAGGCTGCGGCTGAGGCGTCGAAGGTCAGCGGACCGCGCAGTTGACTCCACAGGTGCGCAGCGGGATTCCAGCCTCCTGAGACCAGCACGGTGTCGCAGTCGAGTGACGTGCCATCCCGGAGGCGCACACCCGCTACCGAATCGGTGCCGAGAGCCCCGACCACGGCGTCGTCGACACGCAGTGAGATCCCGAGGGCTGCAGCCTGTTCGGCGAGATCGGTCGACACGGTGGCGCGCACGTCGACGATCGCACGGACCTCGACTCCTTCCTGCGCCAACGCGAACGCGGCGTCGTATGCGGCGTCGCAGGCGGTGAAGACGACAGCGCTGGCGCCGACGAGCACTGCGTATCGGCGGAGGTAGTCGGCCGCCGCACCGGCAAGCATGACACCGGGTAGGTCGTTGTTGCCGAAGATGATCGGACGTTCGTGTGCGCCGGCGGCTATGACGATGTGTCGGGCACGGATTCGATGAATGCGCTGCCGCGAGATGTGCTGTGGTGCGTCCGTTCCCAGATGGTCGGTGCGACGTTCGACAGCGAGTACGAACCCGTCGTCGTATGCACCGAACGCGGTGGTGCGGTTCAGTCGGGTGGTGGTGGGCAGTGAGTCGAACTCGGTGATGGCGTCGGCTACCCAGGGCGCCCACGGTGTTGCGCCGCCGGGCTCGGCGCGCTCGTCGAGGAGCAGGACCTGTAGGCCTGCGCGGGCGGCGATCAGTGACGCCATGAGGCCTGCGGGTCCGGCGCCGACGACGAGCAGGTCGGGATGGTGGTGCAGCGAGTCGTAGCGGGCGGTGTCGACGTCGAATGACAAGCGGCCCAGTCCCGGCACGCCGTGCGCGACGAGGCCGGCGCACAGCTCGACTGTGGTCGCGGGAACCATCGGTTCGCTGTAGGGAGCGTCGACACCGATCTGCGCGGTGGCATCGTCGGCCCACGATCCCGTGACACCACGCGAGCGATGAAGTATCACGCTGCTGGTGATCGAGCGAACTCCGTTGGCCAGCAATGCCGATGCCAGTGAGTCGCCTGCGTAACCGGTGTACGTGGCACCGTCGAAGACGAAGTCGATGGGGGTATCGCGATCGACACGTCCGCCGGAGGGGGCGCGGAAGGTCTGAGTCATCGGGAGGTCTCCTCGGACGGTGCCGGCACGATCGCGTAGGTGACGGTGTCGCGCTGGACGGTGAACCACTGCCGACAACCTGCGCTGTGGCACCAGCGCTCTGTCAGTGCACCTTTCGGGTTGGGGCGGAAAAACAGATAGCGTGCCCACGCGGCGTCGTCGAGGTCGGCGGGACGGTCGGGGTAGGCGACGCCCGCGGCGGCACCGTAGTGGAACTCGACTTCTTCGCGTGGCCCGCAGTGCGGGCAGGTGATGAGCTGCAACGGATCTCCTGGTACTCAGTGGCTGCGGTGTCGGTGGCGGGGTATCAGCGGCGCGGTGTCAGTGTTTCAGTGCGCTACCGCTGCGGCGCCGTGTTCGTCGATGAGCTCGCCGGTGGTGAAGCGCTCGATGGTGAACGGCGCGTTGATCGGATGTGGTGCACCGGTCGCGACGGTATGCGCGAGGCACCAACCGACGGCTGGTGTTGCCTTGAAACCGCCTGTGCCCCAGCCGCAGTTGAGGAACAGATTGTCGTACGGCGTGGCGCCGAGGATCGGTGAGGCGTCGGGGGTGACGTCGACGATGCCCGCCCATGTCCTTAGCAGCCTGGCTCGACCGAAGATCGGGAACAGTTCGACGGCCGCCGCCATCTGGCGTTCGATGATGTGGAAAGCGCCACGCTGGCCGTACCCGTTGTACGAGTCGACGCCCGCTCCCATCACCAGCTCGCCCTTGTGTGCCTGCGAGACGTACACGTGTACCGCGTTGGACATCACGACGGTGGGGTGCACGGGCTCGAGGAGTTCGGAGACGAGAGCCTGCAACGGGTGACTCTGCAGCGGAAGGTCGATGCCGAGCGGGTCGGCGAGCGTCGAAGTGTGGCCTGCGGCGCACAGTGCCACGGTGCCTGCCCCGATTCGCCCGCGGCTGGTGTTGACCGCGGTGATCTTGCCCGCGTCGGTCTCGAACCCGAGGACCTCGCAGTTCTGGATGATGTCGACGCCGGCGTCGCTTGCGCTGCGCGCGAATCCCCATGCGACCCAATCGTGCTTCGCGATCCCTCCGCGCGGCTGAAATGTGGCACCCAGGACTGGATAGCGGATGTCGGCGGAGGTGTTGACGATCGGGCAGACCTCGGCGACCTGCTTGGGGTCGAGCCATTCGGCATCGATTCCGTTGAGCCGGTTGGCTTCTACTCGGCGGATCGAATCACGGACGTCCTGCTCGGTGTGCGCGAGGTTGAGCACTCCGCGCTGGCTGAACAGGATCGGATACCCGAGCTCGTCCTCGAGTCCCTCCCAGAGCTTGAGGGAATGCTCGTAGATCGCGGCGCTCTCGTCCCACAGGTAGTTGGAGCGAATCAGCGTCGTGTTGCGTGCCATGTTGCCGCCCGCGAGCCAACCACGCTCGAGCACAGCGACATTGGTGATCCCATGATTGCGTGCCAGATAGTGGGCGGTGGCGAGGCCGTGGCCGCCGCCGCCGACGATCACCACGTCGTAGTGGGGCACGGGATCGGGGTTGCGCCAGAGGAAGTCTGGATGGGGGCTGGTCATGGGGTCCTCACAGATCGATCACGACGGGCGAGAGTGGTTCGGAGCAGCAGAGCAGGATCTTGCCCTGCTCGATTTCGCGGCGGTGGATTCCGCCCTGATGGTTCATCACGACGTCGCCCGAGGTCTTGGTCACCTTGCACGAGCCACACAGGCCGACACCGCAGGACGACGGAAGCGTGACTCCTGCAGCCGCGGCGGCGGCGAGGATCGTCGTACCGGTGCCGACGTGGATACGGCGTGCGCGGCGGGTGAAGTCGACGCTGACGCCGTCGGAGGCAGCGCCGTCGTCGCTGGTTGGCAACCGAAAGCCGAAGCTCTCCTCGTGAATTCGCGTCAGCGAACCGCCGGAGGCGACGAGAGCCGAACGGACACCCGCACGGAACTGGCCTGGGCCGCAGAGGAAGACCTCCCTCTCGGCGAGATCGGGGCAGATGCGGGCGAGGGCTGCGGCGTCGAGTCGGCCACGATGCCCCGACCACGCGGCGCCCGAATCGTCGTCGGTGAGGCGTGTGCAGGCAAAGGCGACAGCGACTTTGGGGTGCGTGACGGCGAGGTCGTCGAGCTCGGTGCGGAACGGGATGTCGTCGAGCGTGCGGGCGCTGTGGATGAAGACGATGTCGGGGCTGGTATCGGTGTCGGAATCGGTGGCGGCCCGCAGCATCGACATCACCGGGGTGATGCCGCTGCCGGCGGAGATCAACAGGAGCTTGGTTGCGGCCTTGTCGATGTAGCTGAACCGGCCGAGTGGCCCGGACGCGGTGATGGTTCGACCTTCAGACATGTTGTCGTGCAACCAGTTCGACACGTGCCCACCGACTTTACGTTTCACCGAGATCGACAGGGTGTCCGGGCGGGTGGGCGACGACGAAATCGAGTAGCACCGTTCGACGACCCGCCCATCGATCTCTATTCCGACGGACAAGAACTGCCCTGGGTTGAACACGAACGTGTACGGCTCGACTGCGCGAAAGGTGAACGTCGCCATGTCGCGGGTGAGTTCGGTGCGGTCGACGCACACGAGGAGGTGGTCGGTGCTCATCACGCGCTCTCGGCAATCTGATCGGGTGTGGCGTCAGCGTCGAGTCCGAGGTTGACGCGCAGCCGTGTGATGTACCAGTTGATGAACGCCTCGACCTGGAACTCTGACGGTCCGTACGGACCGGGAACGTAGGCGGGATCGGCGATGCCCCGGTGCGCGAGCCGGACCAGGTCGGCGTCCTGCTGGTTGGTGATCTCCCAGACCCCGGTGAGTCGATCGAGGTCGTAGTCGACGCCCTCGACTGCCGCGGCGTTGACCAGCCAGGTGGTGCGCACGAGCGTCTCGTCGGGCCGAATCGGTATGACGGAGAACAACACTGCGTGATCGCTGGTCACGTGCAACCACATGTTCGGTTGCAGGTGCATCGAGAGGCGGCCGAGTCGGCGGTCGGGTAGGTCGTCGGAGAGCGGGCGTGTGCACGCGGAGGTTCCGTCGAGTGTGAACGACTCGCCCGCGAGATCCATTGCTTCCCGCTCGATGTGGAAACCCGTTGGGCGGGAGTCGAGTTGGGCGATGCGCCGATAGGGAAGGCCGAAGCGGGTCCACGTGTCGGTGAGTTCCGCGGTGGCGCGTCGATAACGTTCCACGACAGCGGTGAGTCGGTCTGGGATGGCGTCGGAGTCGCTGTAGCCCCAGGTCGGGAAGAAGACGTTCAGGAGTTCCGGATGGCCGCCGCAGTGGTAGCACTCGCGGTTGTTCTCCATTGCGAGCTTCCAGTTTCCGTTCTCGACGAGATCGGTCTGCTTGGCGACCTTGGCCTCCGCGAGTCGGTGAGGCGCGAGATACGGTTCGACGATGCGCGCGACGTCGTCGATGTCGGTGGGCGGGTCGTCGGCGAGGCAGATGAGGACGAGGCCGGCGATGGTGCGGACTGCGACGGAGCGGAGCGAGAAGCAGCGCTTGTCGAAGTCGGGTGCCTGGGCCTCGGCGTACATGAGGCGGCCGTCGGTGCCGTAGGTCCACGAGTGGTACGAGCAGACAATGGTGCCGGTCGAGCCGTTTGCCTGCGTGATCAGGCGCGCCCCGCGGTGGCGACAGACGTTGTGGTGGGCGCGGACGTTGCCGAGGTTGTCACGCGTGACGATGACCGATCGCGTTCCGAACTCGACGGTGACGTAGTCGCCGGGCTCCGCGATCTCGGCTTCGGCGGCGACGAAGATCCACTGCTTGGCGAAGATCTCGTCAAGATCGACGTCGAACCACTTCTGATCGACGTAGCACTGGCCCGGGAGGCTTTCGCTGACGACACGCGTGTCGATCAGGGTGCACATGGCCGGGTCGGCTCGGTGTGCGGTCGACCGCGCATTCTGCTGGGGCGGGTCAGTGTGCATCGGCCATCGAAGTCTCTCTTGGCGGCGTATGGGATCGCGGTGGCAGGCGTGCGGGGGTCAGCGGCGACCCTTGCATTGCTAGTTGCGTATAACGCAACGACAAGCAACTGATGCAACAAGTGTGAATGCTCGGGTTGCGTCTGTCAATCGGACGCAAGGAGGGGTCTGGCGACGATTCAGGGCGATGCGCAATCCATGTCGGGTTGGCCCGAATTGACCGGTGTGGGTCATTGACCTGCGGATATGACATCCCCGCCAATGAGGAGGTGATGTTAGCCTTCCCTAAGTCTCGATTGGTTGGCCGTCGAATTCGACGCCCGGAAACTCGAAGGAATTGCCGTGAAGGTGTGTGTGGTTGGTGCGGGCCCGTGTGGTCTGACGACGATCAAGCAATTGCGCGACGAGGGGCACGACGTCGTCTGCTTCGACAAGAACACGGACTTCGGTGGCCTGTGGCTGCGCCACGAGGGCGATGGCGAGCAGATGAAGGCCTACGACAACCTCATGCTCACGATCTCGATGAAACTCATGGCCTACTCGGATCACCCCTTTGCCGACGGCCGCGTGTTCTACACGCGCGCGCAGTATCTGGAGTACTTGCGCGAGTACGCGGCCCGATTCGGTCTCGCCGACAGCATCACGTTCGGTTCAGAGGTCACCGATATCCGGCGCGACGACCGGGGCTGGACGGTGACGGTCTCACGCGGGAGCGCGACGTCGTCGGAGAGCTTTGACGCGGTAGCCGTCTGCTCCGGCCCCTTCAAGACACCCAACCGCGCGATCGCGGGGCTCGAGGGTTTCACCGGGGAGGTCGTGCACTCGTCGGAGTACCGCAACAGCGACCGGTTTGCCGGAAAGCGGGTTCTGATTGTCGGAATGGCCGAATCCGGTGCAGACCTCGTGCGCGAAATCGGTGATGTGGCAACGGAATGCACTCTTGCGATCCGCTCCTACACCTACCTGTTGCCGCGTGTGTTCAACCGTACGAGGACGACCGACAACGGAACCGTCCGTGCGCATGCGCATGAGATGTGCAGGAGGTCGGCGGAGTATCCGTTCGTGCTCGACTCCGCATGGGGCCGCAACTCGGTGATCAAGGCGCTGTTCCTGGCGATGTCGGTGGTGCTGGGTGTGTTCACCACTGCGGCAGGTGTAGTGCGGGCGTACGCGGGCAGGGCGCCGGGAGGTCGGCGCACCGTCGAGCCCGACGTGAATCCTCTCGGCCAGCCGATGGAGCCTGCGAAGATCGACGTGGACACCCTCGACAACGAGGCCAACTGGGACATGATTCGCACCTGGAATCGACGGTCGCATCCCGACGGTAGCTGGGCGCAGCGGGCGATCTTCTGCAAGAACGTCAGCTTCATCCCGAGTCTCGTCGACGGACGAGTAGCGTTGAACGACAGTGGAATTGCAGGCTCCGACGGTTCGACGGTGCGCTTCCGTGACGAGAGCTCGGCGGAGTTCGACGCGATCGTGCTGTGCACCGGCTTCACCACCGAGAAGCTGTCGATCGGCGATCTGCAGGTGAAGGACGGCAACGTGCGCAACCTCTACAAGCACTTCCTGCACCCCGAACACGACGGCACCGCGGCGTTCATCGGATTCGTCCGGCCGTTCTCGGGTGGCATCCCGATCTGCGCGGAGATGCAGGCGCGGTACTTCGCGCAGTTGTGCAGCGGAAAGCTCGCCGCGCCGTCGAACATCGACGAACGCATCGGTCGCGAAAAGGAGTGGGAAGAGCACTGGACTGCGCTGAGTCCTGGCCACACGGAGGCGATTCCGTCGCAGGTGCTGTACCTGGACGCACTCGCCGGCGAGATCGGTTGCCTGGTGCCCGCCTGGCGAATGATGGTGAATCCCAAGCTGTTTATCCAGTTGTGGTTCGGGAGTTTCAACCAGTCGTGCTATCGCATCGTCGGGCCGCACAGGCTCGGGAAGGCAGCGCTCGATGACCTGTACTCCGAGACCGTCGAAAACCGTTGGCAGATGGCCGGTCAGCTAGCGCTGCTGCAGCTGATGCCCAAGCGCGTGCACCCGAAGCATCTGATCTGAAAAGTTGTGTGGGACACACGGGTACAAAAATGCCCCCGTGTGTCCCACGCAACTGCGGCGCGGAACCTAGCTCAGCGGCAGTTCGGCCACAAAGCTGCTGGTCGGAGTCGTCGAACCGCCGGGCGGCTCGACGGTGAACGCCAGCGACTTCGCGTTTCCGATGTGGGGGATCACCGCGGTGGTCGACGGGGCAACGTCCTTGTCGGTCATGGTGCCCGCCGACGTCGCGCCCTCGGGGCCGACCAGCCACATCTGGTAGACGGTTCCGGACTTGGGTGGCGGGACGTCGTTCATGACGAGCACGCCCGCGTCTGCGCTCTCGGAGTATGCGACGGTCGCGCGGCCGGTGGCGACCGAACCCGACGAGGTGCGGATGTCCTTGGCGTCGAACACCTGCTGCGCGGTGGTCTGCTGAGGCTCGTTGTCGGACGAGAGATTGGCGCCGACGACCCAGCCGACGGCTCCGATCGCGACGGCCACGATCGCCGCGGCCGCGAGGTAGAGGATGCGACGGTTGCGTGGGGTGGTCTCGACTCGGCCCTCCGCTGGCGCTCCGGACCGGCTCGACCAGCGAGAAAGGTCCGCCGGTGCTCCGGTCTGGCGGGAGGGGTCTGCAGCTCCCGCCTCGTGGGAGGGGGTCACTGCCGACAGACCCGCGGGCCGGTGCGACGGTGCGTCGTCCTGGGGCTCGGTGCGGATGAGGTGCAGCAGGCGGTCGCGCAGTTCTGGTGGCGGAGCCGCGGATGTGGTGGAGCTGACCGAGGCCATCGCCTCGCGGGTGAGTCGGACGTCGCGGTCGAAGGCGGCGCGGTCGGTGTCCGACGCCTTCGCGCGGCGTCGGGCAACCGAGTCGCGCTCGGCCGCGCCGAGTGCGTCGAGGCCGAGCATCGGTGCAAGACTGACGAGGTTGTCGTCCGAAGGTGCTGGGGTAGTGGGATTTTCGTCAGACATCACGATCTCCGAGGCATGAGCGGAGGCGAGCCATTCCGTCGCGGATACGGCTCTTGATGGTGGGGAGAGCCACCGACAGTCGCTCGGCGACCTCGCGATAGGTGAGCCCCTCGTAGTAGGCGAGGCCGATCGATTCGCGCTGGACGTCGGTCAGCGTCTCGAGGCAGCCGCGGACCTGAGAGCTCGTCTCCCGTTTGTCGACGGCCTCGCTGACCTCGTCGAACGTCGAGGTGTAGTCCTGTGCTCCGTAGTTCTCCTCGCGGCGGCTGCTCGCGGTCTCCGATCGCACACGGTCGACGGCGCGGCGGTGTGCCAGGGTGATCAGCCAGCTCAGCGCCGAGCCGAGGTCGGCGCGGAACGTCGACGCAGATCGCCAGACCTGCAGGTAGACCTCCTGCGTGGTCTCCTCGCTGTAGCCGGGGTCGCGCAGAACACGCAGCACCATGCCGTAGACGCGATGGCTGGTGAGGTCGTAGAACTCGGCGAATGCGAGCTCGTCTCCCGAAGCGATCTTCTCCAGAAGTGCGGGCAGCCGGTCGCCGGCATCGTGGTCAGCGGTCACCGACAGGCCTCTGCGTTCATCGCAGTTCACCCTAATTGGCGACGTGCCGACCCTCAACCACACCTGAGTCTTGCGTCCGGCAGAACTCGGCGACCAGGCCGAACTCGTCGACCGGGCTGGAGGTGTTGGGGCTGCGAGCAGGGCGGTCATGGCGCGTGGCCCTGACTACCCGCCCCCTCACGCGTCTTCGGCGGTAGAGGGAAGAAGTACGACGTGCGCTGCTGGTACTCGGGGTAGCCGTCGCGTTTGCTCATCGACTGCTCGAGGAGACGCGCGCCGGTTGCGAACACCAGGAAGTAGGTCATCACCACGGGCGAGAGCACGGTCAGAACTCCGGGCCATGCCGACGCGGCGATGAGCCACATGCCCCACCACACGGCGGAGTCGCCGAAGTAGTTGGGGTGACGCGTCCATGCCCAGAGCCCGCGGTCCATGATCTTGCCCTTGTTGGACGGATCGGATTTGAACGACGTCATCTGCGCGTCGCCGATCGCCTCGAACGAGATGCCGATGGCCCAGAGCACGACACCCGCGATCAGCACGATCCACCAGATTCCGTGCGTCGCGTGCGTGACCGCGGAGACCTGCAGCGGCAGCGACACGAACCACTGTGCAGCCCCCTGGGTTCCGAAGATCTTGCGAATCACGCGCTCGGCCGAGGGGTTCTCGCCGAGGACCTTTGCATAGCGTGGGTCTTCACCCTTGCCGCGAACCTTGCCCAGCATGTGCCAGGTCAGTCGCAGACCCCACACCGTGACGGCGACGGCCAGAATCCATCGTCGGGTGATGTCGCCGCCACCGAGAATCAGTGCGATCCAGCCGATCCCGACGAATCCGAATCCCCAGATGACGTCGACGACGTTGTAGTGCCCAAGACGACGTCCCACCGCAAACGTGATGGCCTGCAGGACAACGATGAACAGCAACGACGCTCCGGTGACCACGCCGAAGCCCGCCCACCCGGTCAGTCCTGTCATGAGTCGGTGCTCCCGGCGGAGTCGTCATCACGGGTGAAGACGAGTTGATGCACGTCGAGGTATCCAGCGCGAAATCCCGCCTCGGAGTAGGCGAGATAGAACTGCCACATCCGCATGAACGTCGAATCGAAACCGAGGGATTCGACGTCGGCGCGGCGAGCGGTGAAGCGTTCGCGCCACAGTCGCAATGTCTCGGCGTAGTGATGGCCCATGGACAGGTTGTCGCGCAGGCGAAGTCGGGTGTGCTCTGCGGTGACGTCGCGCAGTGCGGGCAGAGAGGTGAGCTGCCCGCCGGGGAAGATGTACTTGTGCACCCAGGTATAGGTGTTCCGCGAGGCGCGCATCCTGTCGTGGGGCATGGTGATGGCCTGGATGGCGACGCGGCCTCCGGGCGCGAGCACCCGATCGATCGTCGAAAAGTAGATGGGCCAATACTTTTCGCCGACGGCCTCGATCATCTCGACGGAAACCACGGCGTCATAGGTACCTGTGACGCTGCGGTAGTCGAGCAGGTCGATCTGCACACGGTCGGCGAAGCCCGCCTCGTCGACGCGCTGCATCGCGAGCTCGCGCTGCTCGCTCGAGAGAGTTACCGATCGCACGGTGGCTCCTCGTGCTGCAGCCCGCAGGCATAGCTCGCCCCAGCCGGTTCCGATCTCGAGGACGCGCGAGCCTGGGCCGACACCCGCCGCATCGAGCAGGCGATCGACCTTGCGGCGCTGGGCATCTGCGAGGTCGTCGAATCCGGCCTGGGAGGTTGGTTTGGGAGTCTTCGCGGCGTCTGCGTCGAGGGACGGGTCGTCGAACAGGGCGCTCGAGTAGGTCATCGTCTCGTCGAGGAAGGTCGCGAAGAGGTCGTTGGAGAGATCGTAGTGTCGCGCGATGTTGCTGCGCGTGTTGGCGGCGGTGTTCTCCTCGTCGGCGGGATGTCGGGGTAGGACGAGTGCGCGCAGGGTTTGCAGGGGCTTCGGGACGAGCCGGGCGACTCGTTCGGCGAAGGGGGTGAGGACACCGACGAGGTCGTCGGTGGTCCAGTCGCCCGCCATAAAGGCCTCACCGAATCCGATCAGACCGCCCGAGCCGACGCGACGTGAGAACGCGACCGGGCGACGAACGATCATGCGCGGCAACACCGAATCGGTCTTGCTTCCGCGACGTGAGCCGTCGGGGAACTCGATGCGGACTCCGATTCCGGTGGTCGCGTGTCGGAAGAGCCACGCTGCGGCGCGACCACGGACTCGTGCGGCCGCGCCGGTGGGTACGTCCGCGACGTCAGGCCAGCGGCGAGCGTCGGCCGCGGTGAGGTCGGTGTCGAGCGCGGGCGGCGGGGTGTCATGCGAGTCGGAGTCGGTGGTGGGACTACTCATCGGTGACCTTTCGGGTGGGGGTGGTCTCGACTCGGCTACTCGCTGCGCTCGTGGCCGGCTCGACCAGCGGTTGAAGGCTGCTCGGTGGGCTCGTGGTGGGCTCGGTCGGCGTGGTGGTCTCGACAAGCTCGACCAGCGAGGGTTGAGGCTCGGCCGGTGGGGTGGGCTCGACCAGCGGTTCCGTGGGCTCGGCCGACGGTGGGGTGGTCTCTTATACACATCTGACGCTGCCGACGATCGCAT
>NZ_LZTC01000033.1:0-37977 GCF_001665905.1 Gordonia sp. 852002-50395_SCH5434458 | reverse complement strand
TATGCGATCGTCGGCAGCGTCAGATGTGTATAAGAGACAGCAATTGTGACGTGAGCGGGGGGCCGAGGAGATTATTGTCTTGGCGTCCCGCTGACGACCGAGTTGTGTACGCACCCGGCCGCCCTAGGCCTTGCGACCCGTGTGCACCGCGGCGATCCCGCCGGTCAGGTTCTGCCAGCGCACGTCGGTGAACCCCGCGCCGCTCAAGAGCTGCGCCGAGCAGTGCCCGGCGGCTAAATGTGTGTCGAATCGAAGGATCTGTGTGCTGCAGCACCCACATCTTTCGATAAGACACACATCTACGAGGCCAGCACCCGCGCGCGCCCGAACCCGGCCCGCTGATCGAGGCCCGCGTGACACCTTGCTCGACGCCCGCCAAACTGCCACACCCGCGGCGCGCGTACACAACTCGGTCGTCAGCGCGACGCCAAGACAATAATCTCCTCGGCGCCCCCCTCACGTCACAATTGTGTACGCATCCGGTCGCCCTAGGCCTTGCGGCCCGTGTGCACCGCGGCGATCCCGCCGGTCAGGTTCTGCCAGCGCACGTCGGTGAACCCCGCGGCGCGGATCAGGTCGCCTAACCCGAACTGGTCCGGCCACGCCCGAATCGACTCCGCCAGATACACATACGCCGCCGGATTGCTCGACACCTTGGTCGCCACCACGGGCAGCGCCTTCATCAGATACTCCATGTAGACGGTGCGAAACGGCCCGAAGGTCGGGGTCGAGAACTCGCAGATCGCAAGTCGCCCACCGGGTTTCAGCACACGGCTCAGTTCGGACAGCGCAAGTGGAACGTCCTGCACGTTCCGCAGCCCGAACGAGATCGTCGCGGCGTCAAACGATCCGTCGGCAAACGGCAACGCCAGCGCGTCGGCCGCGACCTTGGGAACGTCGCGGTCGGCGCCCGCCTTCAACATGCCCAGCGAGAAGTCGGCGGCGATGCACGTCGCCCCCGACTCCCCCAGCTCGACGGTCGAGACCGCGGTCCCCGCCGCGAGATCCAGGACAACGTCCGACGGGCCCAGCGCCAGTGCCTTGCGTGTCGCTTTGCGCCACCGACGGTCCTGCGCGAAGGAGAGCACAGTATTCGTGATGTCGTAGCGCTTCGCGACGCCGTCGAACATCGCGGCGACCTCGGCAGGCGCCTTGTCGAGACCTGCGCGGTCGGTGATGGCCATGCCGACCACGCTACTACCCGGCCAACAGCTCCGAATCGGTCAGTCCGCTCTGCCCGGCGATCACCGCGCGGTAGTGCCCGACCAGTTGCTCGCAGATCGCAGGCCAGGTCCGATCGCGCACCGCCGCAAGCCCCGCCCGCCCCATCGCCGCGCGATGCGTGTCGTCGCGCAGCACGTCGATCACCTCGGGCAACTTTGCCGAGTACGACGCCGGCTCGAGCAGATACCCCGTCCGCCACGCCGAGACCAGATCACGCGGCCCACCGGCGTCCGGCCCGACGACCGGCAGCCCGCTGGCCATCGCCTCCTGGATCGCCTGGCAGAACGTCTCGTGCTCGCCCGCATGCGTGAACACGTCGAGGCTCGCGTACGCACGAGCCAACTCGACGCCGCGCAACTCCCCGGTGAACACCGCGTCGGGCAGCAGTCGCGTCAACCTCGCG
The DNA here is from genome assembly GCF_001665905.1 of Gordonia sp. 852002-50395_SCH5434458. Classification (NCBI taxonomy): domain Bacteria; kingdom Bacillati; phylum Actinomycetota; class Actinomycetes; order Mycobacteriales; family Gordoniaceae; genus Gordonia; species Gordonia sp. 852002-50395_SCH5434458. The sequence goes on along the minus strand of NZ_LZTC01000033.1, from coordinate 36,350 downwards.
CGCTCCGGTCCGTCGCCGACGATCACCACCCGCACCGAGTCGTCGTGCGCGAGCGATGCCAACCGCTCGACGTGCTTCTCCGGCGCCAACCGGCCGACGAATCCGACGACCAACCGCTCCCGATCACCCATCCACTCACGACGCAGCGCCTCGTCGCGCCGAGTCGGATTGAACAACTGCGTGTCGACGCCGCGCCCCCACCGATACAGGCGCGGAACACCATGTGCACCAAGCGATTTTAGCGTCGCACTCGACGGAACCAACGTACGGTCACACATCTCGTGCAGACGCTTGGTGTAGCGCCACGCCGCGCGTGAGGCCACGCCGAGCCGGTACGCATCGGCAAAACCCGCGATGTCGGTCTGGAACACCGCGACCGTGGGGATGTCGAGTCGTCGAGCAACCACAGCCGCGGCCCCGCCCACCACGAACGGCGACGCGAGATGCACGACGTCGGGCTGAAAATCACGCAAGGTCCGATACAGCACCGGCGCGGGCACACCCACCGGCAACGACGACACCCGCGGCACCTTCACCGACGGCAACAGATGCACCGGCGTGCGCCGACCCACCAGTCGCGGACCACGTTCGACGCCGCGCGCCGAGTCGGGAGCGATCACGACGGCCTCGTGGCCCTGACGTTCGAGGTGGTCGATGACCCGGAGAACCGAGTTCACGACCCCGTTGACCTGCGGAAGGAAACTCTCGGCGGCGATTGCGACGCGCATGCCGCAAGAATCAGCGGCCGAGGTTTCCGGCAACCTCGGCCGACGTGTCGGGTCTCGAAACTCCGCGTGAAGTCTCGGCAGCCGACGACTTGGACTCCGCGCCAGTCGAGGACGCCTCGGCCTCCGCCTGCGCACCGGACCTCTGTGCACCGTCATCGCCCCGCGCAGCGCCGCTCCCCGCGTCGGCTTCGCCCCGCGCAGCGCCGTCGGCCTGCGCACCGGCGCCCTCCGCGTCGGCCTCGTCGCGCGCACCACCGTCGGCCTGGGCACCAGCGCTCCCCGCGTCGGCCTCGTCGCGCGCGGCGCGGAGGGCAGCGCGGCGTCGGCCCCAGCGTCGGGAGAACTCCGCGACGCCGAGCATCAGCGCCCCGACGACGATCCACCCCAGCACCGCCACCGACACCGCGGGCACGATCGAGAGCACAGCGGTGCGCCCTGTCGGTTTCGCGAGGTCGGGGTTGGCGGTGCTGTAGTCGACTCGAATCCGCTGGCCCGCGGTCAGCTCCGTCGGATACAGCAGCCCGAGCCGCGGACTGTGCACCGAGCCGTCGGGCGTCTGGAAGTACGCGTTGGCGTGCAGCCGGTCGGCGTACACGACGTCGGCGGTGACCGTGGCCTTGTGCTTCTCGATCTCCGCGTCGTTGCGGAAGCACGCGACGATGAGCACAAGGCACATCGCGGTCACGACCATCCCGAGCGTGAGCAACACCTTCTGCACGCGTCGCAGGATGGTCGGATTCATGGCTGCCAGGATAACCGCCGGGTCCGACGCCCCCGTCGGGCGCGGCTCCTCGCGCAGAAAACTACGTCCTGTGGGCCGCGGACCTGTACTGGTACACCCCGACCACCCCAGGGGGGGGTGCACTTTTCTGCGCGCACCGCCGGCCGCCCACCCCACCCCACCCCAGCCGCGCAGCACGGCCCGACCCAAAGCCAGCCCCGACCCCTACCCCGACACCCGAGCGGCGATGGCGGCGTGCACGTCGCGCAGTCGGCCGCGGTCGGTGACCACCTCGACGACCTCGATGCCCCCGGCGTCGTCCGGCAGCTCCTCGCCAAGCACGGCGGCGAGTTCGCCCAGCGACACCCGACGATGCGCCACCCGCATCCCGGCGCACAGGGCGGCCAGGTCGGTGCGGTGCGGCGTCCCGAAGACCCGCTCGTACGCCCCCGACAACGCGCCGGAGTCGAGCCGCGGATCGCCCTGCTCGAGCAGCCCGAAGATCCCGCCGCCGTCGTCATTGGCCACGACGATCCGCAGCGACGACGGGCGCGGCTCACCCGGCCCGATGATCAGCCCGGTCGAGTCGTGGATGAACGTCAGGTCGCCCATCAGAGCGACGGTCGACGCCGCACCCCCGGCCAGCGCAGCGCCGATCGCCGTCGAATTGGTCCCGTCGATCCCCGCGACGCCGCGGTTCGACAGCACGCGCACACCCTCGGACACCCGACCCGCCAGCGCGACGTCGCGAATCGGATTACTCGCCCCGACCACGAACTGATCACCCGCCGACAACGCAGCACTCACCACGCGCGCGACGTGCAGCCCGGTCGGCGGCCCCGGTTCGTCGAGCACGGCGTCGACAGCTCCCAGCACGCGCTGCTCGAGGGCGGCGCACTCCTTGAGCCATTCCTCGCGCGGCTCGCCGCTGACCTCCGCGCGCGTTCCGGTCGCGTAGACGTTGCCCGACACGTCCGGCCAGCGCGGCCCGGTGGTCAGCGCATAGACGCGCACCTCCGGATCGGCCAGCAGCCGCGACACCCCGCGATGCAGCGTCGGACGCCCGCAGATGATGGCCTGCTGCGGCTTGATCGATCCCAGCGCCAGCGGGTGCAGCGGCGTCGCGGCGTGCGGCGCTGTCGGCTCCGCGACGGTCGGCACGCCCGCCAACTCCGGATGCACACCCGACCCGTGCCCCGAGATCACCACGGTGTCCAGCGAGAGATCGATCGGCAGCGGGACGTCGAGCTTGGCCACGGGCGCCTGCGTCCACGGCACGCCGCCAGGTCGTCCGGAGAACGCGCCGAGATCCTCGGACGTACTCGTGACGTCGGGCACCAGCGGCTCGCGCAGCGGAATGTCGAACTGCACGGGCCCGGGATTTCCCGTCCGCGCACCACGCGCAGACGCCAACACACGCCCGACGGCCGAACGCCACTGACTGTTCGCGTCGAGGCCCTCCTCGGCCAGCCCGATGCTGATCGCCGCCCGCACCTGCGTCCCGAAGATCCCGAACTGCTCGACGGTTTGATTGGCGCCAGATCCCAGCAGCTCATACGGCCGATTCGCACTGACAACGACGAGCGGCACCCGCGCGTAGTTCGCCTCGAACACCGCGGGCCCCATGTTGGCGACGGCCGTGCCGCTCGTCATCACGATCGGCACCGGCTGCCTCGACGACACCGCCAACCCCAACGCCAAAAACCCCGCCGACCTCTCGTCGATCCGCACGTGCAGCCGCAGCCGACCCTCCCGATCCGCCAGGTACAGCGCATAGGCGAGCGGCGCGTTGCGCGACCCTGGACACAGCACGGCCTCCCGCACACCTCCGCGGATCATCTCGTCGACGATCACCCGCGCCTGCAACGTCGACGGATTCGGCCCACCCGCCTCCGCAGGCGTGGAACTCGCCGCGCCAGGCATGGAGTTCGTCGACTCTGTCGAGGAATTCATGAGCTCCAGCCTATGTCCGCACCTAAAGTGATCTCCGATACGTGCCGTCGGCTCGACGGAAGGTTGGCAAGTGGGCTTCTACACCGATCACGTTCTGCCGCGCGTCATCAACGTGACGTGCGGGTCGTCGATGCTCGACCCTCTTCGACGCCGCGCATGCACGCCACTCTCTGGCCGGGTCGTCGAGATCGGCTTCGGCTCCGGCCGCAACGTCGGCCTCTACCCGGCCGCCGTCACGTCCGTCGACGCGATCGAACCCTCCGACGTCGCGTGGAACATGGCCGTCGAGCACGTCACCGCCTCGCCCGTCCCCATCCGCCGCGCCGGACTCGATGGCCAGCGCCTCCCCTTCGACAACGACACGTTCGACGCCGCGCTCTCGACCTTCACCCTCTGCACCATCCCCGACGTCGACGCCGCACTCGCCGAGATCGCCCGCGTCGTGCGCCCCGGCGGCACCGTCGTCTTTCTCGAACACGGCACCGCGCCCGACGACGCCGTCCGACGCTGGCAGCGACGCCTCGAACCGATCCAGAAACGCACCGCAGGCGGCTGCCACCTCACCCGCGACATCCCGAAACTGTTGACGGACAACGGTTTCGACCTCACCGCACTCGACCAGTTCTACCAACACGGCGCACCCCGACCCTTCGCCGCACTCAGCCTGGGCAGCGCAACCGCCCCCTGACCCAAACCGCCCCCTCGCTCCACCCGACCGCTCGCTCGCCCCCTCGCTACGCTCGACTAATGACCCGCTGGTTCCTGCTCGCCGCCTTCACGGTCGGCGTCAGTGTCCTGCTGGACCTCATCGACGTCGACGCCGCACCCCTGTTCGCCGGACTGCTCGTCGCCGCACTCCTCGCGATCGTCGGATACGCCCCGCGCCCACGCACGCTCGCCGACACAAGCACCCAAACCGCGGCCGCACCACACCCCGACAGCGCAACAGAACCCGCCGACAAGGCCAAAAACGACGCCACCGACCCGCCGATGGTCCCCCGCGCGGCGATGTTGGCGGCGCAGGGCACGGTCGGCGTCTACATCGGCACCATGGCCGATCCGACGACCATCTCGGGCCTCGGCTCCGCCTGGCTGCCGGTCCTCGTCGTGGGGCTCGGCACGCTCGCGCTATCGGTCGCGGGCGGCGCGCTCCTCGGCCTGCACCGCGACGTCGACGCCCTGACCGGCTCACTCGCTCTGGTGGCCGGCGGGGCGTCGGGTCTCGTCGCGCTGACCCGCGATCTAGGTGGTGACGAGCGCGTCGTCGCGGTCGTCCAGTACGTCCGGGTCGCACTCGTGACCAGCACCATTCCGCTCGTCGCGTCGCTGGTGTTCCACGCGTCGTCGTCGAATGTCGTTGTCGCCCGGCCGACCTGGACAGAACAGGCCGCGGGCGTCGCGCTCCTCGCGATCTGCATCGGGGTCGGCCTCCCGCTCGGAAAACTCATCCACCTCCCCGCAGCGGGCCTCCTCGGCCCGATGGCCCTCGCAACGGCAGCAGAACTCACCGGGATTGCAGGCGACGCCGCCGTTCCCTCGGTCCTGCTCGCCGCCGCATACGCGGTGATCGGCTGGCAGGCGGGCCTCGGGTTCACGCTCCCCCGACTCCGCGCCATCGGCCGCATCCTGCCCGCCGCAGTCGTGCTGATCCTCGCGATCGGCGTCGGCTGCGCGCTGCTCGGCGTGCTCCTCTCCTGGTGGACGGGCGAGTCGATGTTCGACTGCTACCTCGCCACCACCCCGGGCGGTATCTACGCGGTGCTCGCGGCGGCGACTGCCGCGGGCTCCAACGTCGCATTCGTCGTCGCGGCGCAGATCCTGCGCGTACTGCTCATGCTGTTCGTCGCGCCCTTCGCGGCACGCGCGGCCGCCCGCAGGCTCACCCCCTGAAACCCGTGCCTGACCTGCGACGCTGCACCCGTACAACGACGCAGCCCATTGTTACTGTGACTGGAGTCGCATATACATTGAACTCATGACCGGTGAAAGCCAGCCCGAAAACATCCAGTCGTCAGCCTCGACGAGCCCGTCCGTGGCGCCCGATATCCGCGAATTCGACGTCGTCGTCTTCGGCGCCACCGGATTCGTCGGTGAACTCACCGCCCGCTACCTCGCCGAGCATGCTCCCGCCGGAACACGCATCGCGCTCGCGGGGCGTTCTGAGACCAAACTCGCCGACACCCGACGCCGCCTGCCAGACGCCGCTCGCAACTGGCCGCTCATCGTCGCCGACTCGTCGTCGCCCGCATCGCTCGACGCCATGGTCGCCCGCACGCGCGTCATCTGCACCACCGTCGGGCCGTACCTGCGCTACGGCGAGGCACTCGTCGTCGCCGCAGCCAGCGCGGGCACCGACTACGTCGACCTCACCGGCGAGGTCCCCTTCGTGCACTACTCCATCCAGAAAGCCCACGAGATCGCGGAGGCCACCGGCGCACGCATCGTGCATTCGTGCGGATTCGATTCCGTCCCTTCCGATCTCGCCGCTTACGAGCTCTATCGCGGAGTCACCGATGCCGACGCGGGCGAAATGACCGACACCACCATGGTCGTGGCTGCGATGCGCGGCGGCGTCTCGGGCGGAACCATCGACTCGATGCGCGTGATCGCCGAGCAGGCAAAGGATTCCAGCGTCCGACGCCTCCTACTCAACCCACAGGCGCTCTCGGGCGCACCCGCCCAGACCCCGCGAGCCGCGCTGTCGTCGGAGCCGAGCGACATCGGAATCATCAACGCGCACAAGGTCGACGAATCGCTGCGCGGAACCCTCGCACCGTTCTTCATGGCTTCGCACAACACGCGCATAGTTCGACGCTCCAACGCACTCCTCGACGGCGCGTACGGCAAGGACTTCCACTACGCCGAGACCATGTCCGTCGGCGGTGTCCCGGGAGTGTCGACGGTCATCGCGGGCGCCGTCGGTATCGGGTCCGGCGCGTTCCTCGGCGCGATGTCGTTCACCCCGACGCGCGCGCTCCTCGACCGCGTGCTTCCGAAACCGGGCTCCGGTCCCAGCGAAAAGGCGCGGGAGAACGGCTATTTCGTGATCCGCACCTACACGCGCACCACGACCGGTCGACGCTTCCGCTCCACCTTCTCGATGAAGGGCGACCCCGGATACAAGGCCACGGCCGTCATGCTCGGCGAGAGCGCACTGACACTCGCACTGAACCGCCACCAGTTGCCCTCGCGCGCAGGCGTTCTCACACCCGCCGTCGCGATGGGCGACGCACTGATCGACCGACTCCACACCGCGGGCGCGACAATCGAGGTCACCGAACTGCACTGAAGCCAAACACCTGAAGCCAAACAGCTAAAGCAAAACAACTGCACCCCGCCCCAACACCCGCACGGCACCAAATAGCCGCACCGCCGCGCCGACGACCCCTAGATCAGCCGTCGCTTGTGGCGCAGCATCATTCCGTCCGCCTCGTCGAACAGGGTCCGCAGCGTCCTGGCGTCATCCGGCCCACACTGCGCCCACCCGATCGCGACGCCGAAGTGCGGCACTCGTGCACGTAGAAGTTCGACGCGCGATCGGAACTGCGAGACCTCATCCGGTCCGCCGCGCGCAACCAACGCGAACTCGTCGCCTCCAACCCGGGCGGCCAAATCGCCACCGTCGAGCACCCACCTGAACGACTCGCCGATACCGGAGAGGTGACTGTCACCGACGAAGTGTCCGTGAAAGTCGTTGATTCCCTTGAGGTTGTTGACGTCGATGAAGGCGACAATCACATGGTCTCCCGACGCGAGGGCCTCGTCGACAAAGGTCTGTCCGCGCTCGGTCAGTCCTCGACGGTTGAGCAGACCCGTGAGCTCGTCGGTCACCGCCATATGCGCGATGGTCTCGGTGGCCGCCCCGAGGCGACGCTCGGTGCGTCGCCAGGTCAGCGCGATCACGAGCGCGAGCACGTCAGCCTTGAGCAACTGCACGGCTACGACGCCCAGCGGAGCGGCCTGCGGATAGCGCCACGCCAACAGCAGCGCCGCCACATTTAGCCCGACGATCAGCGCGAGCGCGATGCGCGGATACGGGACGAGTGCCCCGATCCCGACGATGACCAGCAGCGTTCCGATCGACGGGTAGGCGACGTGCGTGCAGAGCACGTAAGCGAGAGGATTCGCGGCAACAAGCAGCGCAGCCGCAGTGACCAGCACCGGAGCGGTGCGCGACGTGATCGCCCCCGGCCGCCGCCAGATCATCCACGCGGCAACGCCGAGCACGACGGCCGTGACCGCCGCAACCGATGATGCAGGACGTGCTCCGGGCGTTGTGTCGAGAGTGACCTGCACAAACGTAACCACCGCGAACAGGAGTGCTCCCAGCGCGACGGTGATCGCCAGGCGGTCGTCGACCACCGAATGCCGGTCCATGCCTGTCAATCTCCCTGGTACTCATGACCCCTGGGATATGGACAACCCCCGACGTAGACGCCCCCGACCCTGGTACCTCGAAATGTTACGGCTGACCAGGCTTCAGCTCAATAAATAGCGAATCCAGCTCGGCACACAGACGGTCGCCGTCGTGGAGGGTGCCCTTCACGAAGGCCTTGCGCCCTTCACGCTTGTCGACCCAGGTGCGGCACGTCAGCGGCGTCGACAACGGTGTCAGCGAGCGGTATTGGACCGTCAGATATGCGGTGCGGGTGACCCCGTTGATCGCGAGCGCCGACGCCATGCCGCCGAGATCGTCGAATGCGACCCCCACCTGCCCTCCGTGCGCCGCGTTGTTGCCACCGAGGTGAAACGGCCTGAAGGTGACCTCTGCGACCACTCCGTCGGCGCTCGCCGACGAGATCACGTACGGCGGGAGCGTGATGTTGCCTCGTGCAGGAAGGTCTACGCGGGTTCCCGCGGGAGTGTGCCACTCGTCGACCTGGACCTTCTCCAGTCGTTCGTTGAGGGCGGTTATCTGCTCGAGTAGCTCGTCGGTCTCCGCGCCCTCGGGACTCGCGTAGCGGGCGAGGTCCATGAGCCGTCGGATCTGCTCGTTGAGCTCGGCGTATCGGGGTCCGCCGCGGTCGGTCGTGACCTCGATCCTTGCGCGGAATCCGCCCTCGTGGGGCGACTCCTCTTCGGAGCGGATGTCCCAACCGTCGCGCGTGTCAGATGCCATCTGGCCACCGTATATGGCCGGTCAGCCCTCGTGCTTGTCGGATTCGGAACCGCTTGCGAGCTGGGTCGGACGGGGCGCTTCGCGCCGGTCACGCTGCCTGATCACGGCACCGACCACCAGGGCGACGACCACCGAGATCGTCACCCAGGCGACGATCACAATCGCGATCACCTCGAATGACATGCATCAAGGGTGCCAGATGGGGCTTCGCGAAGGCCACTCATCGGACAACTAAGGTCAATATTCATGACCTCCGGTGAGACCCAGCACGCATCAGACCAGCCCTTCGACCCCAGCCAGTGGACCACAGTCGAAGGCTTCGACGACCTCACCGACATCACCTACCACCGCCACGTCGGCACGAGCCGCGCCGACGGAATCGTGCGCATCGCCTTCAACCGGCCCGAGGTTCGAAACGCGTTCCGCCCCCACAGCGTCGACGAGCTCTACCGCACCCTCGACCACGCTCGACGCAGCCCCGACGTCGGAACAATCCTGCTCACCGGCAACGGCCCGAGCCCCAAGGACGGCGGCTGGGCCTTCTGTTCCGGCGGCGATCAGCGCATCCGTGGACGGTCGGGCTACCAGTACGCGACCAGCCACGACTCCGACGTCACTCGCGCCGACGCCACCGGGGTCGACGAGGCGCGCGTCAAGGCCGAGGGCGGCCGACTGCACATCCTCGAGGTACAACGACTCATCCGCACCATGCCCAAGGTCGTGATCGCCGTGGTCAACGGTTGGGCCGCCGGCGGCGGGCACTCGCTGCACGTCGTCTGCGACCTGACGCTCGCCTCGCGTGAGCACGCCCGCTTCAAGCAGACCGACGCCGACGTCGGCTCGTTCGACGCCGGATACGGCAGCGCCTATCTCGCCAAGCAGGTCGGCCAGAAGTTCGCCCGCGAGATCTTCTTCCTCGGCGAGGCATACGACGCCGAGACCATGCACCGCATGGGCGCGGTCAACCGCGTCGTCGACCACGCCGACCTCGAGCGCACAGCCATCGACTGGGCACGGGCGATCAACGGCAAATCGCCGACGGCCCAGCGCATGTTGAAGTTCGCGTTCAACCTCACCGACGATGGACTGATGGGCCAGCAGGTCTTCGCCGGCGAGGCCACTCGCCTGGCGTACATGACCGACGAGGCCGTCGAGGGCCGAGATGCGTTCTTGGAGAAGCGTTCTCCGGAGTGGGACGCCTTCCCGTACTACTACTGAACCCGCACCCGGAGGACTACTACGGCGCCGACCCGAACGGCTCGGGTGCGCCGAAGTAGATGCCCTGCGCGAACTGGAAACCCAACTCTTCGACGCCGGTGAAGTCGGCGTGGTGCTCGACGCCCTCCGCGACCGTCGAGATGTTCATCGTCTCGGCCATTTCGCAGATTGCGTGCACCACCGCTCGGTCGGTCGGATTGTTTGCGATAGCCGAGATGAGCGCCCGATCGACCTTGACGACGTCGACCGGTAGGTCCCGCACGTATCGCAGCGCCGAGAATCCCGAGCCGAGGTCGTCGATCGAGATGGTGCAGCCGCTCTCGTGTAGTCGTTCGACGGCACGCTGTGCCTCCGTGTCGAAGTCGATGACCTCGTTTTCCTGGACCTCTATCCAGATCTGACCAGGGCCGAGGCCGTACTTGTCGATCTCGGTGACCACGTGATCGACGATCGTCTCGTCGACGAGCTGCTGCCGCGAGAGGTTGATGCTGACGAACGCGTCCGGGCCGCACATCGGTTTGATCGACTCGTGGAGCGCTCGGACAGCCTGAGTCACCCCGTTGCGACCGATGGGCAGGATCGTCGACGTCTGTTCGGCGACGGCGAGGAAGTCGCCGGGCAAGAGCACTCCGTCGGCGGTGATCCACCTCAGCAATGACTCGAACCCGACGGTCGCGCCATCAGCAATCCGCACGATCGGTTGGTAGAACTGTCGGAACTCTGCCTGCGACGAGTTGGTCAGCCTCACCGCGAGGTCGAGGTCGTCTTCAAGCCGCTCATAGATTTCGGGTCCGGCGATTGCCATTCGACGCTGCGATTCCAGAGCAAGGCAGAGCGCGGCGTCGGCCGACCGGACGAGGCTGTCGGCCCCAACGTCTGACGCCGAGGCACCTGACACCGATCCACTCGAGATGCCATAGGCGAAGTCGACGAAGACGCTCACCCCGTCGACTTCGGCCGTCGTGGCGGTGAGGCCCGCCTGTAGAGCGACGAGCAGGGCGTCGACGCCGGGGTCCTGCGGTAGCCGCAGGAGCCATTCGAATCGGTTTCGGGTGTCCAGACCGACGTCGCGCCCCAGCGTTTCCACGAGTTGAGAAACCACCGTGCGCGCTGCCGCCTCGGTCTGCTTACGGCCGAAGACCGCGCACGCCCGGCGCTGCGGATCGGCGAGGATGGCGACGACAATTCCGGGAACGTCATGCCCCCGTACTTGTCCGCCGCCCTCTCCACGCGTGCAGTTTACGATTATCCAAGCGGGCAGGTGTGAATTGGATCCAAGTACCGCTATTCAAGTTCAATTGATCACCGCTTTGGTCTAGCAAATATAGGGTCTGATCTGCGGTTTTGTCGCCCGAGAATCATGGCTTTCAGCCCTCCATCAAGCGCTTTTTTGTGGCCGTCCGTCCTCGGTTCGAGCCAATCAGGGAAGCCTCGACTAAGGTCGACGACGTCAGATTCCCGGCCGGAGGACTTGCCACGTGACGTCGCCCGACCCAACGGACTCCTGCGTCTCCGAGCCCCGCAGCGGACAGGAGACACCCCGCCGTCGACGACGACTCTCCGGCCGTCTGATCAGTTGGGTGCTCGTGATTGTCGTTGTGGTCGTACTCGCCTTCGACGGGGTCGGTTATCAACTCTTTTATCGGGATCATTCCGACCCGCTACGCAAGGTCGACGCCATCGTCGTGCTCGGCGGCGAACACGACGGCCGCGAAGACTACGGTCTACAACTCGCCCGCGAGGGCTACGCCAACACGGTGCTGATCTCCGACCCCTACCTGAACGACGGCTATCACCGGGGCGGCGCGGAACTGATGGAACGCGTCTGCTCGGCGAGCACCGAATCCATCGAAGTCATCTGCTTCAACCCGGATCCCTCGACGACGCGTGGTGAGGCCATGTTCACGGAGCGGATGGCGAAGGAGCGACACTGGCGCTCGGTCATAGTGGTCAGCTGGCGCTACCACCTCTTCCGCGCCCGCTACATCTTCGGCCAGTGCTTCGCAGGCGACGTCGTCATGCGGTCCGTGCCGCGCGACTACGGCCGGTCGATCCCACTATGGACGGCGACCTTCGCCTACCAGTACGTCGGCTTGGCCAAGGCTGCCGTCCTCGGCTGTTGACGTCGAAGTGCGCGAGTCGGCTCGCGCGAGTTCTGACGTGTAGACCAGAAATACGATGAGCAGCGACAGATCTGCGGTCGACACCGGAATGGTGATCGTCGAAAAGTCGAGCTGCAATGCGACCACCGAGAATCCGATGAATCCGCCGCCGTAGAAACCCCATTCCCAGCGGCGCGAACGCAGGCACTGATAACCGAGGTAGCAGCCGTAAATGAGCATCGCGACAAATGCCAGACCGACCAGAATTCCACCACGATAGACAGCCAGCAGGGGTGCGTTCGCGACGTAGTTGGTGGTGAATGACGTTTCAGGATCGATGAACTCGGCCAGTCCCCAGCCTTTTCCGAAAACCCAGTGCCCGGCGACGGTACTCGGATACTCCTTCAGTGCATCCAGACGCGCACTCGACCCCTCGTCCTGGCTACCGAACGACGAGAACACGCGCTGGCGCAGTTGCGGCACCGCAGCCAGCGCGGCAAAGGTGGCCACACCGAGTCCGACGATGGCAAGCCGCTTGCGATTCGACATCGTCTGGAACATGAGCATGAGCACGACACCGACGATCACCGAGAACAGACCCGCACGGCTCAGCGTGAGCAAAAGCGCCAACGCCAAAATCACACCGAGCACGTTGCGTGCGCGCCCGTCGAACAGGACAACACACATGACCAGCGCTACGAAGAATCCGATTCCGGCGGCATTGGGGTCGATATACGTCCCTGCAAGCCGCTGCGTCGCACCTCCGGAGTGATAGACGAAGCGCAGCGCACTGGGGTCGTAGCCGAATAGCTTGAACGGCTTCATCACTCCCGGATAGACCAGCACCCCTGCTGCGACAATCGCGCAGGCGGCGCTGGCCACCACGTACACGCGACCGAACGTCCGTAGCTGGAGTCGCGGAAGGCGCAGAAGCGCGACGATGAGAATAGTTACCGTGAACCATTTCACATATTGGGCTATGTCGGCGAAACCGACGTAGGTTGCCAACATCGAGATTCCACTGACCACAATGAGAACGATCACGAACCAGTCCATTGTGGTCAGCGAGCGCACCTCGATGGGGTGGATCGCGGTCGCCAATATCACAGCGACAGCGAACGCCAATGTCAACGGAACGTGAACACCAGGTAAATGCGCGACCGGCATGAATCCGAGAACAGCGGCGAATGCCCAGAGAAACCAGGTCGGATGCGCCAGGCCAACGTAGGCACCGACAACGACCAGCAGTAACACGATGACAAGAAATGCGGGTTTGGTTCCCACCATCAACGAACCAAACGCCACCACGGCGGCGCTGAGCACCAACAGGGTGCCGAGGATCCATGAGCGCCTAGCTGATTCCACGAGCCACATAGTGACACACCCGATCGTGTAACACTGCGCTCGTCGCGATCGACCAATGGCTGAGGGCAATCCCACACAGCAATTGCCCAAGAACCATGATCCAATCAACTGTCCATTGTTCGACGGTTGAACGAAGCGCCCGCGCGGCGCTGCCCCAGAGAAGGGAACCGGTCAGGTGCCACTCGGCGATTACTGGCGCATCATTGTGCGGTTTTGGTGGGTTCTCGTAGTGGGAGCGCTGGTTGGGGCTTTCGCGGCTTTCGCTTATAGCACGTGGATCTCTCCCGGAAAATACGAATCCACCGCTCGGTTGTTCGTGACCGCGGAGGGTGGAACGTCAGTCGGCGAGAGCTACCAGAACAACCTGTTCGCCCAGGACCGGGTCAACAGCTACGCAACAATTGCGACGAGCGATCAGGTCGCGCAGCGAGCCGCCGAAACTCTCGGCGGCCAGGTCGGCGCCGGGGACCTTCGTGGGAGCGTAACGGCCGTCCCGGTCAAGGACACCGTGATCCTGACGATCACCGCCTCCGCTGACGACGCGAAGCGAGCTCAGGCGTACGCCCAGGCGATTGCCAATTCCACGACCGCAGTGGTTCAGGAACTCGAGACGTCGCGTCGCGGCGACTCCCCTTCCGCGACAGCGGTTCTCTACGACGACGCGAGCCTCCCGTCATCCAAGAGCGGTCTGTCGTGGTGGCTCTGGCTCATCATCGGAGCGGTTGGCGGATTACTGATCGGCGTGCTCGTCGCCGTGGCGATCGGCATCTACCAACGTCGTCGCATCGACAGCGAGTCCGACATCGCCGATACCACCGAGAAGTCCGGCATTCTCGCCGTGATCCCCACCGACCCGGAGCTCACCGACCATTCGTCATTGGAGCCCGCCACCGGACCGACGTCCGACGCGTACCGCCGCCTCGACGCCAACCTCCGATTCATCGCCTCGGGAAGTACTCGACATCGCACCGCGCCGTCGGCGATCACCGTCGTCGGCCCTACCCGCGGCGTCGGCACGACGACCACCGCGGTGAATCTTGCGTCGTCGTTCGCCGCGCGCGGGAAAACCGTGCTGATCATCGACGCCGACCTCGCCGATCCGACCCTCACCGCCGACCTCGGTCAGTCGCCGACCGAAGGCCTGACGACCGTGGCAGTGGGCGAGGTCTCCCTTCACGATGCGACGCTGAGTCTCCACGACGGCGTCGACCTCCTACCGAGTGGGCCGGTTACGTCTGACCCCTGGGGCGCCATCGGCGGAGACGGCTTCGACGCCGTCGTTCAGTCCGCGATCCATTCCTACGACTACGTGATCATCGATGCCGGCCCGCTGTCCGCGTCGCCGGAGCCCCTCACGATCGCCGCTCGCACCGACGGCGCACTGCTCGTGACTCGACGCGGCGTCACCACGAGGAAGCAACTCCGCACATCGACGAAGGCGATCGAGAGTGTCAACGCTCCGCTGCTCGGCGTCGTGCTCACGTTCACGGCCAAGGTCACTCGCAAGCAGGCTGACAGCGCGGCAACGGACAACAACAGCGGTTCACCGACAAGCGATTTCACCGCCGAGCGGGTGTCGGCATCGAAGGTCGACGCAGCCGAGGTGCACGCGGACTCGTGAGCCCTGCCGCACTAGTCTCGACCTTCATCACGCGCCGTCGCGCAACGTCTGCGCTCGCGGTCGGCCTGGTCTGCGTTCTCGCGATCGCAGTGTCGGGATGCGCACGATCGACCGACGACACCCCGCTGACGCTCTCACCGGCGGCTGCTGCGTACCCCGCGTCACCGCTGCCATCGGCATCGCTGACGACGCCCCGCGACACCGGCAAACCGGGGGCGGTTCTGGCCGTCGAGGATCCGCCCCGCGGACCGATCAAGGCCATCAACAATCGTGACGCCGTCGTCAAGCGAATCGTCTACCGTTCGACTTCCGGAATCGACAACTCCGCAACCGAGGTGTCCGGAATTCTCGTCGTCCCCAAGGGCACCCCGCCCGCAGGCGGCTGGCCACTCGTCGCATTCGGCCACGGCAACTCCGGCATCGAGAGCACCTGCGGCCCTTCCGAATACGCCAATCTACTCGGCAACGACACCATCATCGAGGCGTTCCGACTCAACGGCTATGCCGTTGTCATGTCCGACTACCAGGGCCTCGGGTACGGCAAGGACATCCATCCCTTCCTCAACGCGAAGACGTATGGCAACAACCAGATCGACGCCGTCAGAGCTGCACAGGCGATCGCGCCCGACGTGAGCAATCACTGGGTGTCATTCGGGGTTTCGCTCGGCGGCATGGCGGCGTGGGCTGCCGGAGACCGCCAACCCGACTACGGGAGCGACACCAATCTCGACGCGACCGTCGCATTGGTTCCCGTCGGAGATATGAGGGGCCTCGCCGACCGAGCCGCGCAGGGGACACTGACACGCGATCAATACCCGCTTCTCGTCTATGCACTCGACTCGCTGGCGAAAACATTCCCCGACCGTTTCAACCTCGACGACTACCGCTCCGAGCGGGTCAAGTCGGAGTGGGACACCTTGGTCCAGTGCGTTCCCGATTCCACCGGAGATCTGACGGCTACCCAGCGCGCCCTGAGTGAACTGACACCGCAAGACCTGATGCCCAAGAGCGCTGCTGCCACCACCGCGCTGCGCGATCAACTCGCCGACTACGCCCTGCCCGTAGGCCGCACCAACTCGCCCGTTCTCGTCATGTACGGCACCGATGACCCGCTCATCCCTCCGCAGTGGACGGAGCGGGTCATCGGAAAGTCCTGCGAGGCAGGTGAAAACCTCACAATCGTCAAACGCGTTGGGGATACCCACGCCGGACTCGATTCCGCGCAGGCAATTCCCTGGATGAAGGGCGTATTGAACGGCGACAAACCCGAGAGCAATTGCGACAACCGCCCATGAAATCACCATCGACGCGGACCGTCGGCGAATACGCACATATCCTCCTGCGCGGCGGAATTGTGTTGATCTGTGCCGCAATCGCAGGCGGACTCGCAGGCTGGCTGGCAGCCGAGATGACACCGAAAACCTATGAGTCGCAAGCACGCTTGTTCATCGTTGCCCCCGGTTCGGCAACCGTGTCCGGCGCCCGCACGAGTGGTCTCGCCGGACAGCTACGCGCATCCTCCTATCGTGAACTGGCCACCAGCGACCAACTGTTGATGCGTGTCGCTGCCGCACAGTGGCCGGGTATCGATCCGGGGACTCCCCCTGCCGACCTCCGCGAGCGCGTCGTCGCGTCGATAGAACCGACGAATGCCGTGCTGACCATCACGACAACTGGGGATACACCACAAGCCGCACAACAACTTTCCGCGGCGCTCGCCGGAGAGATGCCCAAGCTGGTTGTCGAAGTCGACAACCTGAATGGCCGCGCACCCTACGAGCTGAAGACGATCGACGCCGCCACCGATATGGGCGTGAGCTCGCCGAAGTTGCTCACCTATATAGGCCTCGGCGCCGCCATTGCCGTCGTGTTCACCGCGGTGGCACTCCTCGCATTCAGCCTGCTACGCAACAAAGTCGACGATGCGCTTGGTGTGTCGAACACCCTCAGAGCGACCCGAGAGTTGGAGAAATCGCAGTGAATCGCCCGACCGTACGCGTGCGGATGTTCGTGAGTTGGTTGGCGCTGGCCATCGCGGTCGCGGCAGCAGTGACCGCCTGCGGCTCCGACGAGCAGTCTGCGACGACATCGCCCGGACGTCCTCCCGGCGTTCCGGTGGAAGTGCCACGCGCCGCCACCACCGGGCCCGGAACGGTGTCGTGGGCGCAAACCATGCCGATCCTCGACCGCCGGATCTCGGCGGCAACGAGTCTCGCTGTGCGCGTGGAGTACTCCTCGACCGATCGCGACAACAATCCGACCGTTGTCACCGGCGGCCTATTCGTGCCGGCAGGCCAGGCACCCCAGGGCGGATGGCCGATCATCGGATTCGGCCATGCGACTGTCGGTGTTCTCAGTGAATGCGGGCCGACGCTGGACTCGAGCCTTCGTGGCGCGGCCGATCTCGTCTACGTTCTGCTTGCCCAGGGATACGCGGTGGCAGTCAGTGACTACCAGGGGCTGGGCACCCCCGGCGACGCAGAACCCACGCACCCGTACCTCGACGCGACAACCGAGGGACACAACATCATCGACTCGGTGCGCGCGATGAGGCAGATGTCGCCGTCGAATACCTCCGACAAGTGGGCGGGATTCGGGGTGTCGCAGGGCGGCCAAGCCGCGTGGGCGTCGAACGTTCTCGCCGCCTCCTACGGTAAAGGCCTCGACCTCGTCGGCAGCGTCGCCATCTCGCCTCCCGCCGACATCTCGAAGCTGTCGGACAAGGCCTGGTCGTCGAATCTGACCAAAGATCAGTACGGGCTGTACCAGTGGTTGCTGTTGGCACTCAAGCACGAGAACCCCGACCTCGACCTCGACAGCTATCGGCGAGGCTCCGCCACCACGAACTGGAACGCGTTGTCGCAGTGCGCAGCCCGCTACAGCCAGGAGCGACAGCAGGCCGCTGATGCACTCACCGATGCAGACCTCCGTCCGGACTCCACCACGAGCCGCGAACAACTCGAACAACTCTTGCGTGAGCGAGGCCTCCCTGAGGGCCTACCCACCGCCCCGATTCTGGTCATGTACGGCGGAAAAGACACCCTGATCGACGCCGACTGGACTACCGCCGTCATAGGCGCGAATTGCTCAGCGGGAGCCAATCTCGTCGTGTCCTTCCAACCCGATCGCGGACATGCCGACGTCGATCCCGGCATTGCCATCTCCTGGCTCGAGCAACGAATGCAAGGATCGAGGACCCCATCGGGATGCACGAATATCTGACGCGACACGTTTCCGCTCTCGTTGTATCGTTGACAAGTGAGTGATCACTCCGCGACAGCACCTGAGGAGTCTGTCGAAAAGAGCGCATCATCAGGTCGTCACCGCATGCCTGAAAACAACACGCACAATCCCCCACAGATGCGGGACCCGCAGGTCACCGAGGCTAAGGACACCACCGAAGCCAAGCCTTTTCGAGCACGAATTCGCGGACTCGACGGTCCCCGCGGAATTGCGTGCATGCTCGTGCTGGCCCAACACGTCGGTGGCCACTATTCTCCGAACACGTTCTTTTCCGGCCACTTGCAGATATTCGGTCAATCCCTGATCTTCTTCTTCGCGCTCTCCGGATTTTTGCTGTATCTGCCCATTCTTCGCCGCCTGTTCACCGGTGGCCAGTCACAGCCTGACGTGGCGTCGTACACCCGACACCGAATACTGCGGGTATTCCCGGCATATCTGGTCATCTTCCTCGTCGCGAGCTATCTCATGCGGGCGGTATATCTGGAGAACGCTGCGGTCGCGGAATCAAGCGGGAAGTTCGCCGGAATCGGGATGATGACCGATCCGGCCATGATCGCGGCCAACCTCACGCTCGTGCAGAGCTACATCCCGTCGATGCTTCAAACGGGCATCAACCCGTCATGGTCGTTGACCATGGAGATCGTGTTCTACGTGGCATTGCCACTCATCGGCCTGCTGGTCTTCACGTTACGACGCCGATATGGGTGGAATCCGCTCTTGCTGGCCCTCATCGGCCCCGTTGTCCTGGTGATTCTGGGTACCGTCGGGAAGTTCTTTGCCCTGTGGCTCGCGAGCCGACTCGGCATCACCGACATCATCATGCAGAACTGGGGGCCCAACTGGGTTGCCGTCGTGCTGCGCAGCTTCATCGCTTCGTCCGACAACTTCGCATTCGGCATGATCGCCGCGATTCTGTTCGTCGGGGCAGAGACCGGACTCATCTCGCGTCGTCGCCTGAAACGAGTGCGACCATGGACCGGACTCGCCATCCTCCCGCTGATTCCGATCACCTATGTGCTCATCGCCATGGGCTCGCCCTTCTCCAGCACCGCGACGGCCCTCGCATCCGGTTTGATCATCTTGTTCATCGTCATTCCCTTTGCGCGCGGCGAGGATTCAGCATTTGCCCGGGCACTCGACTGGGCCCCGTTCGAGTACTGCGGCCGGGTATCACTGAGCATCTACCTGTGGCATTTTCCCGTGCTGTTGGTCCTGGGCAGGTGGGGATGGATGCACGGCGACACCTGGTCGGGCCTGGCGTTCAATTTCGTTGTGGTCAGTGCGGTGAGCATCGCGCTCGCGACGCTGTCGTTCTATTTCGTCGAGAAGCCTGCGATCAACTACGCCATTCGGGCCCGACGTCGCTGAGATGGTCCCGGTCCCGTGAGCGGCGGGGTGCGGGTGATCGGCATCCTGGTGGCCGCGCTGATGGTCGTGCAACTCGGCGGCGCCGTCGTCGGCTATCGCCTCTTCACCGATCCACCCACACAGCCGCCGGTCCATTCAGACGCCATTGTGGTGCTCGGCGGTGAGCATGATGGCCGCGAAGCTTTCGGAATCGACCTCGCCCGTGCAGGTTTCGCGGACACCGTACTGCTCTCCAACCCGTATCCGGACGACGACCCCACGATGCGTGCGGCCTGCCAGTCGTCGGACCGCCAGGTCAGGATCGTGTGTTTCACGCCGCGGCCGTCGACGACAACCGGCGAGGCGCTGTTCACGCGCGAGCAGGCGCGGGCCCATCACTGGAGCCGAGTGACGGTCGTGAGTTGGCGCCATCATCTGTTTCGCGCCGGTGTGATATTCCGGCAGTGCCTCGGCATCGACGTACAGCTCGTCGCAGTTCCCCGCACCTACCACTTCTCGCTGGGGGCTTGGGCTTTCGTCTACGCCTACCAGTTCGCCGGAACCACCCGGGCAGCGCTGACCGGGTGTCCGCCCGACTGACGGGTCCTCACCTCACTCCGGAGAAACCCTGACTCACAACGACGTATACGAGGACGGCAACAGACGCTACCGCGAGGATGTACAGCATCACGAGTGCCGCGGACTTCAGTGTCGACCACAGCAACTGCGTGACCTCCGAATCGCGTCGTCGGGATCCCGAGTCCATCGATTGGCGACGGGCGCGATTCGTCGTTGCGTCGACTGCCGCTGCCACAACCAACGCGTAGGGCGCGAGAACGGCACATCCGCCGAGCACCAGAACGGAACGCACCTGGCCGGAGAACGGCAGCCCCCACGCTGCGCCTGCACAGGCGGCGGCGAGCACGCCGAGGAGTAAAACTCTGCCGAGCGCATCGGACTCGCCTCGCGACGCCGAAAAATACCACCACACCACTGCCGCAACGAAACCCGTGAGCAGCAGTCCCGACACTTCGACGATCATCGCTGCGACACCACCCGGCCGGCGACGTAGGCAATCACCGACGCAGGTGGAGTAATCGCGAGGACCACCAGCCCCTGCCAGATGGGGTAGTACATCAGCCCGAGCACTGCGGTCGAGGCAAAACCCGACAGCCCAACCGCGATTCCCGTCACGAAGAACTCCGAGCGCTGCCCGGACATGCGAACAAGCGCATAAATGAAGCAAGCACATATGGGCGCTACCGTCGCAATTACGATCGGCGACACCGGAAAGTACCGATCGATGAGATATCGCCCGGCCGCAGCGCACGCCGCACCGACACCCACCAGCACGGCCTGCCTTCGCATGGCATTCGTCACCGGCTTAGATCGCGATGCCACCACCGGGTCAGGCTACCCGATCTCAGGTTGTGCGGCCCGCCGAGCGCACCGCGCAGCACTTAATCGAAATAGTGACAGAGAACGTTACGCGTCCTATTTCACACCAATTCCGACTTGCACCGTGAGCGCGAATCGTTAGGATTTACTGAGAGGACGCTCGGCGTTGATGAAGTCCTTAAAAGCTCGATCACACATACACTCGATCGCTCTGCACCAAATCCTGACCTTCAATGAATTTGCGCCTGCAACAAATTTCCGCCTGACCGTCAGCAGGTGTCAGTAACAACCACTTACCCGTCGGAGGACTTGTGGCCATTCGTCCTTTGCCTTCATCACCCCGTACGGATAGTCCATACCCTCGGTATCTTCGGGTGTTTCGTCCGGCCGCATCTCCCGGCGACCGGTCATGGCTGGATCGGTATTCGTCCCGACTTCGCGCCACCGAGCTGATCATCGTCACAATCAGCGTGGCCTGCGCGACCGTCGCACGGTATGGCGGCCCGGCGGCAGAATACGGCGCGCCCCGACTGCTGAATCCGGTGGGAGATATTAACCTTCCATTCATCGTGCTTCCATTGGCTCTCATTGCACTATGGAGTACTGTTCTCAAGGTTTCGGGTACCTCCAGCCGACGGGTGATCGGCGCCGGACACGCGGAATACACCCGCATTCTCAAATCGAGTGTGATTGCGTTCGGCATCATCGCCATGCTCGACCTCGTCTTCAAGTTCGACGTGGCGCGTGGTTTCATCGCAATCGCCCTCCCCTTCGGCACTCTGGCACTGCTCATCGCACATTGGGTGTGGCGCAAAGCAATCGCGCGGCGATGGGAGAAGGGCGTCGACCAGCACCAGGTGTTGGTCGTCGGATCGAGTCGCTCCGCCGCGCCACTCATCGAACACCTCTCCGCTCATCCCCGGCTCGGTTACCAGGTGGTGGGGCTATGCGTTCCCGAGGATTCGTCGAAAGCGCACGCGTCGTCACTCGAAGTGGGCGAGCGCAAGGTTCCGATCATCGGAACCTTCGACGACGCCCGTGAGGCCGTGGCACTGTGCGGCGCGACCACAGTGGCAGTCACGTCCGCCGAGGTTCTGGGTCACTCCGCCATGCGGGAGCTGTCCTGGAGCATGGAGGGGATGAACGTCGATATCCTGGTGTCCCCGGGCGTCACCGACGTCGCCGGACCTCGGATGTCGGTCCGTCCGGTGGCCAACCTTCCGCTGCTGCACATCGAGAAGCCTCAGTATCACGGCGCCAACCGCCTGCTGAAGGCGACGGTCGACAGGGTCGGTGCCGCACTTCTGCTCTTGGCCTTCACTCCCGCGCTGATCGTGGTGTCGATCGCAATCAAGCTCAACTCTCGCGGTCCCGTCTTCTATCGGGCAGAACGCATAGGACTCAACAACATTCCGTTCCACATGTGGAAGTTCCGGTCGATGGTCGTGGACGCCGACAGGCTGCGTAGCCAACTCGCCGACCAGAACGAAGGGAACGGGGTGCTGTTCAAGATCCGGGACGATCCGCGGGTCACCCGGGTGGGAGCGTTCCTACGCCGGTACAGCATTGACGAGATCCCGCAGCTCTTCAACGTCTTGTTCGGTTCCATGAGCCTCGTCGGGCCGCGTCCTCCCCTGCGTGAAGAGGTCGACACCTACGACGACCCGACGTCGCGCCGCATGCTCGTGCGTCCGGGGATGACCGGGCTGTGGCAGGTGTCCGGCAGGTCGGATCTGTCCTGGGAGCAGTCCGTCCGCCTCGACCTTTCCTACGTCGAGAACTGGTCGATCACACACGATCTGATGATCATGTGGAGGACGGCTCGCGCTGTGATCTCCAGCGACGGCGCGTACTGAAACCCAGCCGACAGGCCGGTTTCAGCGAGACTCTCCTATCGACGACAGCTCGGCATACGCCGCATACATTCGGTCACCCAGTTCCCGCTGACCGGCGCGGCTGTAGTGGATGATCTCGGTCGGCAACTTGGCCATACCGATGGGTCCCGGCACAAAAGCGCAGCTATCGACTGTCCGTGGCAGGGTCCTGTGCACGTCGTCGATGCCCGCATACTCGGCGCGTCGACTCTCGATCTCCTCGGGAACCATCTGGCCGAGGACGAATGGAGCATCGCCGAAGCGAGACCGGAGCCCGGTGACAACGGACTCGAGTCGCGCTCGATAGGCATCGGGCGCCAGCAGCGGGACGTCGGACTCGCCCTGGTGCCAGAGAAACGCAGCTACCCGAGCGGATGGCCCCGCCGCCGCCAGTGCGCCTTCTATCTGCGTCACCGCGAACGTGAACAGGTTGACCCGCGCCGACGTATCAGCAGGGTCCCAGCTGTAACCATTCTTGGGATAGAACGACGTGTCACCACGCCCGCACGGAACGAGCAGCACCGGCCGACCGGTGTCGGCCGCCAAGTGTTCGCCGAACGACCGGCCGAAACCGACGCCGCCCGCGGGTATCTCATGCAGTAGCGGGTCTGTGGCAAGCAGGATTTGTCCCTTACGTCTTCCGCACCCAGGCCACTGGTGTACGGGTAGCGTTCCCGGCGACATGTCATCCGGCTGGACTTCGTTGTCGCCCACCGCATTCGACTGGCCGAGAATCGGGACCACCAGATACGGGGAGTCGACCTGTGGCGCAGGCTCGCCGGCCGCCAGCAGCCGCAGCACCTTGTCCTTGGCTCGGCGCACCGCCTGTTCTCGTCGACCGGAATCGCCGTGACGCGCCAACTGATCGGGTGAACCCGGCGTCAGATCGAATGCGGGTGTGGCTGTGTTCGGTTCCTGCACGGTCTCATCCGATCAACAGTTGTTGGGGGCCGGCTTTCCGGCGAATCGGTCGAGCAGCCAAGGGATCACAGCATCGCCGTTGATGTCTCCGTGCCCCTTGCCCGGCTGCCGATCGATGGTGATCGTATCTCCCAACTCACACGCGCGCCGGATGGCGGCGTCGGTCCACGCGACGTCGATGAAGGTGTCGGCCGTCCCGTAGGTGATCTGCAGCGGTGCCGCGGAACGGTTCTTCGGCAGCGCGTATGCAGCAAGTACATCCCGCAACTGTTGTGCCGCAGCCGGATTCTGCGGACCGATATCGTGCGGTCCGAGGTTCTTGGCGATCTCGTCTCGCCGTTTGGCGAGCGACCTGTCGCACGCCGACAACGTGTTCCAGCCCTCGACAGCTGCACCCTTGCGGAAGTCGTCGCGATGGAAGTTCGGGTCCATACGCGCTCGGGATTCGACGATCCATTGCAGCACAAGCTGTTGGTCGCGGGTAAGGGTCCCGGCGAGCGCCTTGTCGACGAGCCCGGTGAGGTCTGCCGCAGGTACGAGCGCCGACGCTCCGAGCAGGTCGAGTTCCGGCGCATACGATGGCGCTGCATCTGCCGCCCCCCACACCGCACCGCCTCCCTGTGATCCGCCGTATGCCGCCCACCGCTTCGACGATTCCGGGAACACCGTGCGCAATGCACGCACCGAGTCGATCACATTGTGGCCCTCGGTGACGTTGTCGAGGTAAGGGTGCACTCCCGGCGCTCCGAGACCCTGGTAATCAGGCACTGCCACAGCGTATTTCGCACTTGTCAGGCCCAGCGCAAGCGCCGCAGCACCATCCATACCCGAGCTGCTCGACGGCGCGCACGGCTGATTGATTCCGCTCGTCCCGTGGCCGAACGCGATGATCGGCCAACCCCCGGCCGGGGCGGCGCCGTCTGGTTTGAACACGGTCCCGGATACCCGCTGGATCACGCCGGAGGCATCACGCGAGGCGTAGAGAACGTGCACGGCATGGACTTTGGCGAGTTTCAGCCTGAGCGGAATATCGAAGACCTCGCGCGCCGAGATCACCGCGCCGGGAGCGTCGACGGTCTGGTGGATTCCCAGATCGTTGCTCCCACGATGAAGGAGCGGCCGCGCGATTGCCACCACTATGAGCAGCCCGAACACGGCCATGAGCACCACCACCGCGATGAGAAGGTTACGCACCCATTTCCTCACGAAAACCTCACCACCGCTTTACCTCCGGGCCTGTACACAATGGAACCGTTCTCGCACTGCACGATCGTCTCGCCGTCGATGACCTGCTGTTCGGCGACGGGATACCCCACGTCGGGCGACCAAGCCTTCAGCATCTCACCCGACAGCGAGTGGACTCCGGTTCCGGGTTTGTAGAACACCCTTGTGCCGCCGGGCGAATCGATGTCCTGCGTTGTCCCCGTGAACGCGCCCGACGGCGGGTAACCCAGGAGCGCAACGTAGTCGACCAGGACGGCAGGCACCGCGTAGCAGCCCGCTGACCCACATATCACCCGTCCCGAGGCGTACCGCTGCACCGTTTGGGCAATTCCTCTGCGCGAAGTCGTCTGATACACGGGTGTTCTCGCCTCGCCGAGCATGCTTGCGGCTTCCGCTGCGGCGGAGCGCACCCTGTCGACCGTCGGATTGCTGATCGTGTCCTGCGCGACAAGCGATTTCACCTTGGCGAAAGCGAGCTTGGGCGTGAAGTCCGAGCGCACGACTCCGTATGATGTCTCCGCAGCAACCGTGGTGTAGCCGAAGTCCGTTGTCGACCCGTTGTCGACGTCCGAAACCCCACGATCCACCAGTTCGTGAATGAAGACCGGACCGCCGTAGGGCAGTTGCGCCCAGTCTGCTGCCAACTCCGTGATCAGGCCTGCCTGGCGCGATTCACTGCCACCCGGGCCCCCCGAGGGGTAGCC
This sequence comes from Gordonia sp. 852002-50395_SCH5434458, assembly GCF_001665905.1. Classification (NCBI taxonomy): domain Bacteria; kingdom Bacillati; phylum Actinomycetota; class Actinomycetes; order Mycobacteriales; family Gordoniaceae; genus Gordonia; species Gordonia sp. 852002-50395_SCH5434458. Next base: position 10,812 of record NZ_LZTC01000033.1, on the reverse strand, counting down.
GACCTCGGTGGCCCATATCTTTTGACCACCGTCGCCGCGTTCGACCATCTCGGCACGAATGTCAGCGAGCATCGACACGAGCGAGTCCCTGTTGTCCGCGTTGGCCGTCAGCCCGTTGGGGTAGCTGTAGGGATGCACCGACAACGCGTCGAAGTGTCCTCCGGCGCCCGCCCGATACATGCGATCGATGAACACTCGCGCATTCATGCTGACCTCGGTGTCTGGCGCCAATCCCACGGCACCCCCGATCACCAATGCCGCCGAATCCTCCGTCTTGATGGCGGTATGGGCAGCCCGCAGCATCGAGGTGTAGAACTCTGGGTCCGGTCCGGGACGGAAGTAGGGCGTTCCGTTTGGCTCGTTCCAGATCTCGTACGCCTTGATTCGTCCCTTGTAGCGCGACGCCACGGTTCCCGCGAAATCGCCGTACTCGGCCGCGGTGTTGGGGCGATACGTCACCAGGTCGCTGTGCCCCGATGCCCATGCGGGCGTGTAGTCGATGATGCCCAACACGTCGATACCGCTCGACCTCAGAGCGTTCACCACGCGATCCAACGGAGCCCAATTGAATACTCCCTCAGCGGGTTCCAGCAGCGGCCAGGACAAATCCAAACGCACCATACGAGCGCCGGAGTCGACAACCGTCGCGACGTACCGCCGCAGTTCGTCGTCGGATGCCCACAGCAACCGTCCGCCTCCGGAGAACGCCATTTCGGGCGTTGTGGGCGGCGGCGCCTGCACGTGCACCTTCTCCGAACCGCTCGTCTGATTCGACGTGCCCACCGCTCCACACGACACCGAGCTCACGACAGCGACCACCGCTGCGAGTGCGACGAGAAGGTGACGCGGGAGCGATACCCGGCTCACCGGATCTGGGATTTGACCGCCCAGAACGCCGGCTTCTTCGAGTTGTTGATACGCGTGACACCGAAGTTGTCTTCGACGTTCGACGGGTTGGAACCCGGATCCTGGATGCAGTGCAGGAACATCGGACCGATGTAGGGCCTCGACGCCCCTTCGCGCAGCGCACTCGTGAGGATCGCGCCTTGCGATGCGTCGCTCACCGCGCCGTTACCGGTACCTGTCGGTGCACCGAATTCGGTGATCCAGATCTTCTTTCCACCGTCGCCATTGGCGCGCATGATGTCGTACATCTGGGCAGTCTGCGCCCACCGCGCATTCGGGTCTCGGTCAGCGGTGAACGGGAACGTGTACGGGTGATCGGCAACAGCGTCCATGAAGCCTCGAGCGCCCGCCGCGTACATCTGCCTGAGGAACTCGACGGGTGGAGTCGTATATGCACCGAGGTTCAACGCCGTCGTACTCGCGAGTCCACCGCTGAGCACAGTCGAGGAAGGATCGATCGCCTTGATCCGCGGGTAGGCAGCGCGCAGTAGCGACGCATAGCGCGCGGGATCGACGGGCGTGAACATGTTGACGAGGTTGGGCTCGTTCCAGATCTCGTACGCATCGACCCTGTTGCCGAGATGGCGCGCCGCAGCCGCAGCGAAGTTGCCGAAGGCAGCCGCATTGGGCGGAGTGCCGGGTAGACCGTTACCGCCGGCCCACGTCGGCGCGCCGAGCAGAATGATGTCGACCCGGAATCCGCGCGCCTTGGCGCCATTCACCAGTCGGTCGGTGTTGGACCAATCGAACTTGCCGGGCGACGGCTCGATATCGGGCCAGTACGCGACCATCCTCGACCACGTAGCTCCCAACTCGGATGCCGAGTCGTATGTCGCAGACAACTGCGCATTCGACCTCTTGAGCGAATACCCGCCCTCGCTGAAACCGAACTCGGCTCGCGGGAAGGCGTGTGCTTGGCCGGACGTGGCAGTCGTGAGGGCACCAACGACTGCGACCAGGAGCGCTATCACCATCATCGGCCGTGCCCAGCGAGGGGCCACACGGGAGACACCCCCCTTCTTCAACGCCGAAGGGCCTTCGTGATCTCGTCGTTCGATCGCCTTCATTGCGATATCCAGTCCTTGTTCGTGAATGTGAGGAGTTCGTGAATGTGAGAGGTTCGTGAATGTGAGGGGTTCGTGACTGTGGCCGGTCGTGACTGTGGTGGTTCCATGATCTCATCTGCCTGCGGGCACGGGGCTACGAGCAATTAAACCGAGCACGGACTCCTGCGGCACGCCCGCGTCCCACCGCGAGGCATTCCTTTCATACAGTTCCGACCCGTTCTTCGTCGAATAATCGGTTTCCAGGAGAAACCGTCGACACTCGGCGATGAATTCGTCGTCAGAATCACACGGGTCGAGGCCCAGCACCGGCCCGAGTGATCCGATCGCGGCCGACGTCCCCACAACGGGGAGGCCCTTGGCCGCGGCCTCGAGGATCTTGACCCGCACACCGCCACCGGTCGAGACCGGCGCTATCAGCGCGCGGCACGTACCCAAGAACTCTTGCAGATCGTCGACGAAACCCAGGTCCCGAACCCCGTCGGGATACTCCGGATCGGCAGCGCCCGGCTTCTTCGCCCCGATAATGCACAGTTCGGCGTCGCTGATGCCCTCAGAGATCCTCGGCCACAGTCGCAGGGCTGTGAGGAATGCTTCCTGGTTGGGAGGCCAGTCTCTCGTTCCCATGAACACCAATCGCCTCGCGGTGCTCGTCAGATCCAATCGGGGCGCAGGAGGCAATGTCAGGTCGATCCAGCGCGCCAGTGGAACTCCCTGGCTCCGATAGAACTCGGCCTCTTCGCGATCGTAGGTTCCGACGGCGTCCGCAGCCCTCGCCACACGGACCTCGTCCCGCAGTATTCGTGGCGCCTCCACCCGCCCAACCCAGCCGCGGGTCGCCTTCCAGACCTCCGACTCGGTGTTCACCGTGTTGACCACGAACGGGGTGTTGCCCGCATGCCGAGAGCGGAGAAACGACTCGGCCATATAGCTGTGCTCAGCGATGAAGACATCCGATTCGCGCGAGTTGATCTCGGCCACAAGCGCTTCGACGTCGTAACGCACATGGCAGAGGCTCTGCATACGCCGCGCGCTACGAGCCAGCAGCGAGCGAGCACTGACGGGCGGCTTGGGCACGCGCGTCACGCTGCGGTCCTCAGCCGGGCCCGTCTCCCCGGATAAACACACTGCCTCGACGTCGTAGTGCTCGGACGCGATCCCGAGCAAGATGCGCGACAGTGCGATGTCGCCACCATGCTCGGTCGTCGGATCCTTGGAGAGCAGAAAAGTTACCCGCTCCATAGCACCCCCCTCTCGTTTTCAAGCTCTTCACGACGATGTCGACCGCCACGTTCCGGCGCTGGCGTCTCTGGGATGTCGCCCGATTCCAGCATCTCTGGGGTGTCGCCCAATTCCAGTGGGCCAGAACGAGAGGCCCGGCTGAGGACCACGAGCAGCAGTGCGTCGGCGACGACCGACGCGATCGCGCCCGAGACAGCACCCAGCCCAGCCATCGCCAAGACGGCCACCAGTCCGAGTTTGACCGGCGCGACAGCGCCTGCCGAGATGGTGCGCACGGCGTCGCGCCGTTGGAGATACAGAAGCGTCGTATAGACGAAGTTGAACACTCGCAGGAACACGAACGCCGACATCACGATCATTGACACGGCCAGCTGGGTGGCCACCGGAGTGAACAGGAGCACCACGCCCACAGTCAGAAGTACCAGCGACGCCCCTGTTGCCACGACCAACACGTGCTTCTTGGGCGGCCCGGCGGATGCGTGTCCTCCTGCGGCTCGCAGCTTCTCGTGGTAGGTCACGCCGAACGATTGACCGACCTGTGCGACCGCCCAGGCGAATGTGCTCGCCACCGAGTAGTAGCCGGCCACATCGCTGTTCGTGAGGAATCCCAACAGCAGGATGTCGCCCTGGATGTACACCGCGTTGGCAAGGTGTTCGGTGAACAGCACCGCGATGATGCGCGGAGTGCCGGGAGCCTTCGGCGCGACGCCCCAGACCATCCGAATCGAGGCGCAGGCGATCACCAGATACGGTGCGGCATAGAGCAAACTGGCGCCGACGAGGCTTGGCTGCGGAGCCAGCATGAGGTAGCCCGTACCGAGCGCGATACTGGTCGTTTGCCGGATCGTATCCATCCGCATGACGCGGTGCGGGTCGCCGTCGCGGAAGGCACGGCTCTTGTAGGCGTTGAAGACGATCTCGCCGCCGCCGACGAGCAACGCGAACCATGCGAGGTAATTGACCGGGATGAGCGCCACTCCGGCGGCCATTGCCGTCAGACCGACCAGAACCCGGCCCGATCGTTCCGAAAGGAAGCGGGACTCACTCTCGCGAATGGCGCGGACACTGAACGGGTTGTCGACGGGAGCCGCTGCGATAGCGGCAAGGGCGAACGCCATGGCGTACTGCCCGTATCCGCCGATGCCGAGCTTGGCGATCAGGATCAACGTCCACAGCAGTCCGATCCCACGCCCGCCGTACGTCCACATCGCCGCGACGAGTGCCTTCGTGAGATGCGAATGCGACTGTGCCAGTGTGCGAGCCGCCGCGAACCGGCTCACCGCGACCACGTTTCCACGAGCGCTTCCGCGATCTGCTTGGGCGTGCGTTCCTTGCACAGGCGCACGAGCTCATCGTGGAGGGTTCCGATTCGGGCCGGGTCGTCGAGCAACTGTGCGGCCTGCTGAGCCATGAGACCGGCGAGGTCGTCCGCTTCCCCGGAGACGACGATGGCTCCACCCTCGGCGCCGAGTTCACCGAGCGCGCCGTGATCGGTCGAAACGTAGGGCGTTTGATGGGAAATGCTCTGTGCCGCAACAGCTGACGCCGGATATGCGATTCCGTACGGGCTGCGTCGCCCATACGGCATCAGCAGCGCCTGGATGGAGCCGAAGAAGTCTGCGAGCTCGTCCTCATCGAGCGTGCCGAGGACGGTGACGCCCGGTGACGACGGAATCGACTCCGTTCCACGGCCCGCGATGCGGACCTCGATGTCGTCGGGCAGCACCTCGCGGATTCGGGAAATGTGTTCAAAACCCTTGCCTCGGTACACAATCCCGAAGAGCCCCACCGCACGCGGACGCAACGAGGGCTCGGGGAGTTCGACGCTCGTGGTGGTCGGATGGTAGGTCCGCGCCACGGTTGCCCCGGGGAAGCGGCCGCGAATCGACTCAGCGCCGATCTCACTGAGCGCAAAGTACTCACGTCGAGCGCCGAGGTACTTCTCGATCTGATGCGACACCGGGCGCGCACCGAAATGCAGGCCGTGGTTGAGCACCCTGCGGTCCGCAAGGAACTTCGTCCGAAACGGCCACCACACCAGATTCGGCGGATCATGGACAACGGCCGTCGAGCGAACGCCCAGACGCGCAGTTGGCCACAGGGATTCGACGGAACCGCCGGACAGCTCGCTGTGCACGACCACGTCGCGACCACCCGCACCGGCGATCGCCTCGACGATCTGTGCACGACGCGCGCGCAGTTGTGCGACTGTGTCCGATCCCGGCTTACCGTGGCGGATCTCGACGACGTCGGGGACCAGGTCACGAATCGCAGGCAACAAGAGATCAGCAAATGCGCCGACGCCACCCGCAGCCGTCTCCGGCGCAACATAGATCACCCGTAGTCCTGCGTTCACAGCAGCGGCATCCTCTCCGGTCCGACCGTCAGTACAGCAGCGGCCGATAAAACGGCCGGTACTGCAACGCATCGGGATCGCGCATAGAGCGAACCTTCGCAGGCACACCGGCAACCATCTCGAGGTCGTTCACCGACTTCGTCACCAGCGCGCAGGCACCAACCACCGCGCCTCGGCCGATGTCGACGTTCGCGAGCACGGTCGACCGACTTGCCAGCCACACGTAGTCGCCGATCCGCACCGGATTGAGAATCGGCGCAAAGGTGGGGCTGTTGGGATCGTGGTGCCCGGCGATGATCTGCGTGTCCGACGCGATGACCACGTTGTCGCCGATCAGAATGCCCGATCGAGCGTCGAACAGGCATCGGAATCCGATGGAGCAGTAGTCGCCGATCCGCACCTGGTCGATGTCGAAGAAGAGGCAGCCACGAAGAATCGACGTCCCCTTCCCGATCTTCGCACCGAAGGCTCGCAGAAAGCCCTGTCGCACAGTGTGCGACGGGATGTGCGTGATCAACGAGTTGTAGAGCAGGATGCCGATCCTGTTGCGCGCCTTGCCCAACTTGCTGATGTCGTTGAAGTCGTAGCGCGGCGTGAAGTCGTCTCGCTGCGGCAGCGTGATCGTCGGCTCGCTCTGCTCAGAACCCGTTGATTCGTCCTGCCGGGCGCTTTCCACCGTCATGCCATCTCTTTCTGCGCGTAGTGATTGACCATGGACTCAACGATTTGTTCGAAGGTCCGCGTCGGTGCCCAATTCAACTCGGTACGCAACCGCGTCGAGTCGCCGACGAGCACGGCGGCGTCGTTGGGTCGCCCGAGGTTGTCTGCCACCTCGACTCGCTCTGCCCAATCCTCGATACCGACGGAAGCGAAGGCGGCGGCAACGAAGTCGGCGACCGAATGCAGCGTTCCGGTAGCGACCACGTAGTCCTCGCCGCGTCCGGTCAGTGCAACCCGACGCATCGCGTCCACGTAGTCGGGCGCCCACCCCCAGTCACGCTGAGCGCTCAGGTTGCCCAGTGAGAGCGTCTCGGGGCTTCCGGCCCCGATCCGTGCAACTGTTTCCGCGATCCGGCCGGTCACAAAGGTGTTGGGGCGCTTGGGCGATTCGTGGTTGAACAAGATCACATTCGACGCGGCGAGCCCCTTGGCTCGATAGGCAACACAGAGTGTGTGACCGAGCGCCTTGGATGCGCCGTACGGTGTGATCGGTGCGATCGGGGCCGTCTCGTCGATCGGAACGCGGCCAGATCCCGCGAACACCTCTGCGCTCGAAGCGTTTACGAAAGTGACGGGTTTACCCGACACCTCCTGAAACCGAAGTGCCTCAGCGACCGCAACAGCCGTGCCCATGGAGTTGGTGCGAGTCGTGCCAACCGGGTCTTCCCACGACCGCGCAACCGAAGACACGCCGGCCAGGTGAAAGACGTGATCGGGCCGCACGGCGTCGAACAGCATTCGCATTCTGTCGCCATCGACCACATCGGCGACGTGGACGCCCACCCTGTTCGCGATCAGTTGTTCAACGGTCTCGTCCCCGATGTTCGGCTCGCGGTGAACCGTACCGTGCACTTCGAATCCCTCGGCCTTGAGCAACTGGCTCAGATACCAGCCGTCCTGGCCCTCGACACCCGTGATGAGCGCTATCGGCGCTGACGTACTCATGCGTACTGCACCAGCTTGTCGACGTGGTGCCGCATCTCCGAACTGAACATCTCTTCACTGAACTGGGACGTGTGGTTCGCGATCACGCGTGGATCCCATTCGATCTCTTCCAACGCGGTCACCGCCTGAGCAATCGAGCGCGGATCGGGATTGTCGAAGTAGACGCCGGTCACACCTTCGACGACGGTGTCCAAGAAGCCGCCCCAACGCAGCACAGCGCAGGGCTTTCCGTAAATCGCGCCCTCGAGAGGCGTGAGTCCATAGTCTTCGAGACTCGCCGCAACCACTGCTCGGCAGTGTCGATACAGCCACGACATCTGCGCGTCCGAAAGGTCCTGGAGAAAGGTCACATTCGGAAGATTTTTTGCCACAAGCGCGTCGCGTTCAGGCCCACGACCGACTACGACGAGCTTGCGTCCACTGCCGGCGAAAGCATCGAGCACCTTGTCCACGTTCTTGTAGGCCAACAATCGAGACACGCACAGGTAGTACGAGTCCTCTTCTCGCACAAGCGGCTCGATCTCACGGACCGTTTCCATCGCGGAATCCGGCAGTGCGGTGAGTGTGACCGGCGCTGGCAGTACGGCCGCGTCGAGTCCGTACACGTCGTTGATTCTGCCGGCGACGGCGCGTGAGATGGCGAGGTACTGATCACACTGCGCTGCTGCTCTACGGTCCCAGCGACGTAGTGACGACGCCATGAGTGCCAGCGTGACACGCTTTGCCAGTCCGGCCCCGTCACCGAGATACGCATCGGTCTGGTAGAGCCATCGGGCAGGCGAATAGCAGTACACGATCTTGCGCCCGGTCGTCTGAAATCCGTGTGCCCAGCCGCTGGAACTCGCGATCACGACATCTGCGTCGATCTTTACCGACCGTGCCGCAGGCGGCAACGCGAGGAGTGCCGCTCGATGGTTTCGACGCAACGGGCCAACGTGGTTGAGGAAGCTCGGCCGGATATCCATGGAGGAAAACTCCGGATACGTACCATCCGCGTCGAAGAGGGTGGTGTAGATGGGCGCGTCAGGGAACGCTTTTGCCAGAGCCAAGACAACCTTCTCGGCGCCACCCCTTTGCGTGAGGTAGTCGTGGGCTATTGCGAGGCGCATGATTTCTTAGAAACCGCCATTCGTGGACGTTGACTTCAAGAGCGGAATACACAGTGTTCAGAACGGTTTCATCGTTGAAACCGCCGACCATCTCCCGATACACACCGCGCAAGCGTAACCCAGTCGTGGAAACTATTCGCTCCAGCAAGCGGCTCCGCCATAAAAGCCCGGCGCCCAAAATGCTTGACACGCGCAGCCGAACGAATCGGACATTATGGCCATCTACACGTGTCTATCACACCATTCGGCACGAGAATGGAGTTCGTTACCGCCATGTGCGCACCGTCACTATTTAGCACTGACATCGGCAAACGAAGTCCGCACGCGACGCGTCGAACCAGCTCACCGCATGTTTCCATCGGGTGAACGGGAGGAAACTTCTTGGGTGCGACGCGCCGAGCGTTGCGCGCCCGATCGACGTCGCGAGCTACAAGCCAAACACAAAGCCCAGGCGCCGATACCGCAAGTTTTCTGTGAGGTTGAGTGCACGAATTCGCCACCCCAGGCCCACCTGAGCATACGAAACGTGCCTTAGGCATTAAGTCCATATCGTCGCGATAGTCGCGAATGTTTCAGGTTTCCTGATACGGTTTTGCCATCTCCTGTGACTACTGCCACTGCGCTTGCCGAGGTGGCGAAAATCGGTTGTAATTCAAGCGCGCACACTATGCAGACTCTCCTGTTGCTCCTGCCTAGTCCAAACCTTCAGACGCCGGATCGCTACGGCTGCTGGCAAGCATTGAGGTGAACACACGTTGAAAACCGCACTGATCACGGGCGTGACCGGCCAGGACGGGCTCTATCTCTCTGAGTTGCTGCACGAGAAGGGCTACGAGGTCTACGGACTGATCCGTGGGCAGAACAACCCCAAGCTGCCGGCACTGCGACGCAGCCACCCATACGTGAAGATCCTCAGCGGCAACCTTCTCGACCTGGCCAGCCTCATCAGGGCACTGGCAAAGGCTCAGCCCGACGAGGTGTACAACCTTGGCGCGGTGTCGTTTGTCGCGTACTCCTGGGACAACGCCGAATTGACCAGTGCGGTAACGGGTCTCGGTGTTCTCAATATGCTCGAGGCCGTGCGCTTCTACTCCGACGACTCCGGCAAGGACGTGCGCTTCTACCAAGCGTCGAGCTCGGAGATGTTCGGCAAGGTGCAGGACGTACCCCAGCGTGAGTCGACGCTGCTCTGGCCGCGCTCGCCCTATGGCGTCGCCAAAGTCTACGGGCACTACATGACGATCAACTATCGCGAGTCGTACGGCATGCACGCGAGCTCGGGCATTCTGTTCAACCACGAATCACCGCGACGCGGGCCCGAGTTTGTGACCAGGAAGGTCTCACAGGCTGTGGCTCGCATCAGCCTGGGCCTTCAGGACAAGCTCGTGCTGGGCAACTTGGACGCGAAGCGCGACTGGGGCTTCGCCGGAGACTACGTCGACGCCATGTGGCGGATGCTCCAGCAGGACGAGGCCGACGACTACGTCATCTCGACCGGAGAGACACACACGATCCGCGAGTTGCTCGACGTCGCTTTCGAGACCGTCGGCATCACCGACTGGGAGCGCTACGTCGAGACCGACCCCCAGTTCTTCCGCCCCGCGGAGGTCGATCTCCTCATCGGCGACTCCACCAAGGCACACGAGAAGCTCGGCTGGAAACCTCGCGTCGACTTCAAGTCACTGGTCCGGATGATGGTGGAGTCCGACGTCGCCATCGAGGCGCCCAGCCCCGCCGTCGCCATCTGACACGTCGCCGGCTGACACTTCGGTCGCCATCCTGGTCCGTCCAGTGCAGAAACCCGGGGAAGAAGTTCTTCCCCGGGTTTTGTGGGTTTCCGTGGGTAGTTTCGCGGAGAAACGTCGACAACTCGGGGAAAGAACCCTTCCCCTACTTTCTGCACGGGTCCGAGCCCGCCCCAACCCAACCCGACGACGCGGCGGAAGCGTCGACGAACAGGCAGTCACGGCCAAGCGTCGGCCGCCGTGAGCGCCGTAGCCGCGAACCTCGACCTTGCCGACCCCGATCTCGCATCGCACAGAGCGGCCCGTCGAGCCGAACAAGGTGTCGACCTTCCGATTTCGGGACCGGTCCACGAGCCGTAAGCGTATAGTGCGCAGCCAACCTGAAACCCCTCTGTGAATCCGCCGGTAGAATCCTCATAGCATTTCTTAGTTACCCCCCATTAACTCGACCGAATCGGTTTTCGTATCTACTCTGTAGCCTAGGGGGGCAACTGACAGGAATCTGCCCGATGCCCGCATCACGTCTCCGCACCAGGTCTTTAACACTCTGTGCCGCAGCACTTCTCGGCACAGGTTTGGTCGCCACAGAGTTTCCCACCATCGCTCCGGCGGCTAAATCTTCCGTTTCCCAGATTCGCACCGTCACATTGCCTTACACTATGGCAGCAGTTATCGATGAATCGTCAACTACCATAGGCATAGCCGACTCGTCGCTGTACTCGATG
>NZ_LZTC01000032.1:0-29478 GCF_001665905.1 Gordonia sp. 852002-50395_SCH5434458 | reverse complement strand
CTCCCGCTGAGGCCTTCAACGAGCAGCTATTGTTGCTCCAACAAGCCGGTGTTGCATCGACTGGTTGAGCCCGGTCAATTTCGTTCGAAGAAGATGCAGAAGGCCATCACCCGGCACGGCATGCTCGGGTCGATGGGCAGGGTCGGTGCGTGTGGTGACAACGCGGCGATGGAGAGCTTCTTCTCGCTGCTACAGAACAACGTCCTCGACCGTCGATCCTGGGCCACCAGAGACGAGCTCCGGGCCGCCATCGTGCACTGGATCGAACGGACCTACCACCGCCGCAGACGACAGGACCGCCTCGGCAGATTGACCCCCATTGAATTCGAGACCATCATCAACCACGAGGCTCCCCTCAGGCCGCGTGACTAACCCTGTCACCTATCCGTGCACCAGGCCCCCACCGTGGTTGCTCCGGTTGCATTGACGAGCCAGTCGAGTGGCAGAAACGCGGCGGCGACGGCCGCCACCAGGCCAACCAGCACAGTGGCGGCAACGGGTGTGTGCAGGCGAGGATGCACGCGGCCGAGCACGTCGTCGACCGGCTTTGGCCACGATCGGTCGCGGGCCGATGCGAATACGAGTCGCGCGATCTGGAGAATGATCGCGATGACCGCATTGATGATCGCGATCGCAATGCCGACGCTGATGACAATGTTGAGCGTCGGCCCTCCGCGTGCGATGAGAAAGTAGTTCATCGGTGACTCGGCCGAGAGAAGATCTTTCATCGATGGTGCCCCGACGACCACTGCCATCAGGGGGATGATCTCAACGGCCACGGTGACGGCGAGACAGACCATGATCACCCGCCCTATCATCTTGCCTGCGTTCTTCGTTTCCTCGACGTAGTACACGGCCGCTCCGTAGCCGTTGTAGGCGAACAGCGCCACCGGTACGAGCGTGACCAGAGCTGAGAATCCAACGGGGCTCAGCGAGCCGTCGACAATGGTCTGTGCGTGGACGAACTCCCCCGGACCGCGCGACACGTGCGCAAACCCCAGTATCGCCAAGACCGTCACGGCAGCGATCTCGATGACCAGAAAGAGTCCGGTGACCCAGGCATTGGTACGGATGTTCAAGGTGGCGACGACCGTCGTGACGACGATGACCCCCACCCCAATCCACTTGCCGGACAGTCCGGACCACGCGACTCCGAGGTATTCACCTGTACCCAACGCGATCACCGCGATGATGAAGATGCCGCTGACGAGTGTGAGCAAGAACAATGCGAATCCCGCTGGCCGACCCAGAAGTCTTGCCGCCCAAGTGTATTCGCCACCTGTCACCGGATAGGTCGCTGCCAGCTCCGCGTAACACATGCCCACGAAGATGGCAGCTACCGCAGCGATGGCCATTGTCAGGACCGAGGCGCCGCCTGCCGCCAAGAGAATAGCCGGAACGATGATGAACACGCTCGACGCCGGAGTGACAGACGACAGGGTGATGAAAATGTTCTCCCGCATAGTAAGGCTCCGGGAGAGTTGTTGTTCGTATGCGACGCCTGCTGCCGGCGCGATGCGTGGGTTGATGTCGGTCATGCGCGCTCCTTCCAATGACCGGGGCAATTCCTTGACTGGTCAATCAAAGAATTATGTGTTTATGCTGTCAATACGTAGAAAGGCGCGTAATCAGAAGTTAACTGGCGAAACAGGAGGGTCATGGCTCGACGCAAAGACCAGGCCGCAGCGAGGGATGCGATAGTCACAGCGACGCTCGTCGCGATACGTGATCGCGGCCTGGCGGCCCTCCGTATCGCCGACATCGCGGCCATCGCCGATGTGTCGACAGGAACCATTCACTACTACTTCACCGATTTCGAGACGCTGCTGAAAGAAGTGCACAGCCTCGCAAGCGACAGGTTCTATGCGGCCCGCCTTCGCGAGGTCTCGTCACTCGCAGATGCTCGCGACCGGCTGCGAGTGATGATCTCCGCGGGCCTTCCGCGATCAGGGGACGACGCATTGGTATCTGCTCTCTATCAACTCGATTCGCATCTCGGGTTGCGCGATGACCACGCGATCTTGGTCACCGCGCTCTTTGACAAACAGGTTGCCCTGTACATGGGAATTCTGGATGTCGGTGTTGCGCAAGGACACTTCACGCTGACCGAGCCGTCAGTCGACATCGCGGCGAACCTGGTGACACTCGAGGACGGATACGGCTTGCACATAATCACCGCAAATGCGTCACTCTCCTATTCCCGTGCAGTGCAACTGATCTCGTCGTACGCGCGTACCGCAACGGGTTGTCCCGACATTGTCGGAGCGGGCTGTGCCCCGATGAACCGAAACGTAACGTCATGAGTCGGCCACGCATTCGCGATCTCGGGGTCACGCTTCCCGGTACGCCCGGACCGAAGAATGCGATCACCGACGTTGCAAACGTCGAGGTCGGCTACACCACGCTCATCGAGGGGGCAGGCCCGCTCGAGGTCGGCCGCGGTCCGGTGCGCACAGGAGTGACGGCACTTCTCCCGCGTGGCAGAACCGGTGTGGGTAGGCCATGTTCGGCAGGCTTCTACTCGCTGAACGGAAACGGCGAGATGACGGGTGCCCACTGGATCAACGAGGTGGGAGAACTCTCACTGCCGATCACGATCTCCAATACACACGCCGTTGGAAAGTGCCATGCCTCAGTGATCGAGTGGATCAACGACATAGATCCTGTGCTGGGCAGACAATGGCTGCTACCGGTGTGTGCAGAGACATGGGACGGCTACCTCAACGACATCAATGGAGGCCATGTCACGGCGAACGCCGTGCGTGGTGCACTTGATTCCGCTTCGGCAGCAGCGCCAGCCGAAGGCAACGTGGGTGGCGGTACCGGGATGAACTGTTACGGCTTCAAGGGGGGTAGCGGCACAGCGTCACGCGCCGTCGAGATCGGGACGCACGAGTTCACCGTTGGGGCATTCGTCCAGGCGAACTTCGGCTCGCGCAGCGAACTGACCATTGCCGGAATACCGGTGGGAACTCAGGTCGACGTCCCCAACCCGATGGAGACGGAGCCGTGGTTGGAGCACGACCTCTCTGTTCCGGGCGGTGCCGGGTCGGTCATCGTCATCGTGGCTACGGATGCTCCGACAACATCCGCACAGTGCACCGCCATGGCGCGAAGAGTCCCGATGGGACTAGCCAGAACCGGTACGACCGGATCGCTGTTCTCCGGTGATCTGTTCCTCGCCTTCTCGACGGCAGATGACCGCTCCTCCACGACGGGATTTCCGCTATCGGACAGCGACGTCCTCCTCACCACCCAGACTGTGATGCCGTGGAATCGTATGGACGCGCTCTACGCGGCGACGGTGTATGCGGTCGAGGAGGCCGTGCTCAACGCGCTCGCGGGCGCCGAAGACATGACCGGACGAGATGGGCATCACTCCTATGCGCTGCCGCACAGTGCGATCACCGCGCTCACAGCCTGATCGAGGGTTGGTGGACCCCCGCCGCGACCTCGGGTTCATTTCGTGTGGCCCTTGCGCAGTAGGCTGACCTGCGACCACGTTTCACAATCTGGAGGAGCTCCATGACACAGCTCGGAGTAGTCGGCGGCGGCACGATGGGTGCCGGTATCGCCGAGATCGCGATCCGCGCGGGTGACGACGTCCTCGTGCTCGAGCGCGACCAGGCTGCGGCTGACGCTGCCCGTGCACGCATCGAGAAGTCGATCAACCGTGCGGTCTCGAAGTCGAAGATCAGCGCCGACGACGCCGAACAAGCGCTCGCGCGGCTGACACTGACCACGTCGGTCTCCGACTTCGCCGACCGTGAGCTCGTGATCGAGGCACTGCCCGAGATCGAGGCGCTCAAGGTGGGCTTCTTCGCCGAGCTCGACAAGATCACCGCCCCCACTGCGATTCTCGCGACCAACACGTCGTCGATCCCGATCATCCGGATCGCCAAGGATGTCGCCGATCCCAGCCGGGTCGTGGGTGTTCACTTCTTCAATCCGGTGCCGGTCATGCCGCTCGTGGAGATCATCTCCAGTCTGGCGACCTCGCCGGAGGCAGTCGCGACGGTCACCGAGTATGCACGAGATCATCTCGGCAAGAAGACAATTCAGGCAGGCGACCGTGGCGGGTTCGTCGTCAACGCCCTGCTCATCCCCTACCTCGTCGACGCGATCCGGATGTATGAGAGCGGCTACGCCACCAAGGAAGACATCGACACCGGCATGGTGAACGGCTGCGGACACCCGATGGGTCCGCTGACGCTCAGCGACACCGTCGGACTCGACGTCGTGCTCGACGTCGCGGAATCGCTGTACGACGAATTCCGTCAGCCCCACTACGCGCCGCCGCCGCTGCTGCGTCGCATGGTCGAGGCGGGCTACCTGGGCAAGAAGTCGGGCAAGGGTTTCTACGACTACTCGTCCTGACGCGACGCTCTGACCTACGAGGGCCTCGGCTGGTTGCTACCAGCCGAGGCCCTCGTTGGTCAGTGGTGGCCCGTCCGCTCAGACGGGCAGGCAGCTCGTGCTCGTTCGACGCAGATCCGAGAACGTCTGGATCGACGTCGAGATCGCGGTGGCGATGGGACGGCTGTTGACGTCCTCGGTCTTCGACACCATGACGACGTTGTCGATGTAGGGCTGGATCGTGCTGGTGTTCTGCACCGTTGCCACGATGATCAATTGGAAGCCGAACTTCCGGAACGCCGCGAGTGCCTGCTGCGCGAACTGCGGGTCGGACTTCGAGAACGCCTCGTCGAGCATCAACTGCGCGAAGATGGGGCGATTTCCCTTGCCGTGTGGACTCGCCAGGTTGAAGCTCAGCGCGCCTGCCAGACAGAACGCCATCAGCTTTTCTTGCTCACCACCGGAGTTGTCGCCCGCGTTGCTGTACGTGCGGATGGTCTCGCCGGTCTCGGCGTCGCGCTCCTCGCAGTAGAAGTCGAATCGGTTGCGAACGTCGAGCGCATCGCGCGTCCACTGACGGTCTTCGGGCGTTGCGCCTGCGAGTCGTTCACGCAGAAGCAGGATGTCGGCGTACTGCTCGAGGATGGCCTCCTCGTCGCCGAATCCGACGGCTGCGGTTCGCGACGAGATCTGCCGCGCCTTGTCGGTCAATTCGGCGACTGCTGCGAGAGTCTTGCGCCCGGGGCAGAGCCGCAGGCGGGTCCCGCGGTTGAAGGCCACCGAGCCGAGCCCGGAGTTGACCCGCTCGATCTGCTCGACGATCCGTCGCTCCTCGGCCTCAGCCGCCATGTGCAGACTCAGGATCGCGCCCGGTGCCTGCTCGGTGATGAGTCGTCGCATTCGCTCGTAGGCGGCAGGCAGCTCGCGCTCGTCGATGCGGCGACACAGCGCGACGTAGTCGTGGACGCGCTCGTCGAAATCGTCGCTGTCGTTGGGGATCGCGTCCGGGAACTCCTTGTCGTAGGCGTCGAGGATGCGACCCAACTCGTCGCGCGAACGTCGAGTGTCGGCGCGCATCCGATCACGCTCGCGCCCAACGGCTTTGAGTAGATCCTGGCGGAATGGATCCGGTGCGAGCACGTCGAGCACTGCCGCGGACTCCTCGCGGAAGCGATCGAGCGTCGCCTCCGCGTGGGCAGAGACGGGTTCGATCTTCAACCGGTCGACCAGGTCGAGTAGTTGAGTACGACGCCTGTCGTGGGTGGCGATCTTGTCCCGCACCAGTGCGGCCTGCGAAATGGCGGTGCGGACCTGCTCCCAGATGTCCTCGGCCTTGCGTTGGAGTGCCTCAGTGTCGGGATTTTCCTCCATGAGGAGCTCGTACTGCTCGGTGAGCGCGTCGACGCGGTCGTCAGCGGTATCGAGGTCGATCTCGTTCCACCCCGCAAACTGTTCGCAGACCCGTCGGTAGGCGTCGCGCCGCTGCTCCTTCGCGGTGCGCTCTCGGTCGAGTTCGGCACTGCGAGCTCGCGCCTGTTCGTACACCTCGTTCTCGGACTCGAGTTCTTCTTGCAGCGCAGCGATTTTCGCGCTCACGTTTCCGACGAAGATGTACTGGGACGGACGCAACTGCTGACGGTCGTCCTTGATGGCGAGTTTCGCCGAGTCCTTGCGAAGACCACGGTCGGTCACGGCCTTGGTGTGCTCGACGAAGTCGGCGGTGGAATCGACGCACACGTAATTGCCGAGCTTCGCGAGGATCGTGAGCGCCTCGTTGGTGCACGGGTGGTCGGGTTCGGCCGCCCGGAGCGTTGCCCCGAGCGTGCCCGGCTCCACCATCGGCGCGGGACGCGTCTCCGCGTGGTGGAGCTGAATCCGTCCGCGCATGTCGTGCTCGTTGACGAACTTGAGAGCGGCCGCAAAGTGCTTGTCCGGCACCAGGAGTCGCAGCCCGGCGTTACGCAGGACCTTCTCGACCGCCAGCCGCCACCGCTCGGCAGAGGGTTCGAGCTCGACGAGTTCGGCGACATACCGCAGTTCGGACTCGTCGAGTTGGAGCGCGTTGGCGATGATTCGACGCATCTCGTGTTCGGCGCGAGGCAGCGCGGAACCGGCGTGGCGCACCCGCTCGAGTTCATCACGGGCAGCGTCGCGTTGGGAGCGCGCAGCGACTTCGGTGGCGAGGGTCTCGGCGAAATGTGGCTTGCCCGCCTCGAGTTGACCGTCGAGTCGGGTGGCCTCCTGAATCAGGTGCTCGCGCAACTCCCAGAACGCCTCGCCGTCTTCGGGAATGTCGAATCCGAGCGCGGAGATCTTGTGTTCATAGGTGGCGCGACGGATCGACGCCTCGTTGCTCGCCTTCTGCGCCGTCGAGAGTTGTTCCTGCAGGGGCGCGAGATCGCCTGTCGACGTCGCGATCCGACCGAGAAGGTGGCTGTGATCCTGACGGAGTTGATCGTGCTGCGCGTTGAGTGCGGCGAGGTCGGAATCGAGGCGGGCGATTTGATCGTCGAGGTCGGCGATCTCGGGTTCGGCATTGTGCAGCCGCAGGTTGGTGACGTATGAGCGGACCACTTCGGGCTCGATGGTGTCGAGAACCGTGAAGGTCGCCGACTCCGCCGCATAGCGTTCCTGCATCGCCTCGACGTTGTCGAGAATGGTGCGCTTACGCCGGGATACGTCGAGGAGTTCACGCGCCTCGACCAGTGGATCGATCTGCTCGAGAGCGTCGGAGATGCCCGCGATGCTCGTGGGTTCGTCGAGCATGAACTCGCGTACGAACTGTGCGAGGCCGCCAACGCTCTTGAGCGACTTGGCCTTTCCGAGCAACTGCTGTGCGGCGTCCGACCCGCGGATACCGATCAACGAGTACAGGGTCGACAGGTACTTGCCCTCTCCCGGACCACCCTGCCAGCCGCGGTCGCGGAACCGGGCGGCGCTGTAGCCATTCGCGGCCCACTCGTTGCAGGCGTCGACGATGTCGACGTCACCGTCGTGGATGAAGTACGCGCTATGGGCATCGGTGAGTTTGCCTGCGCCGAGCCATTTCAGAACCAGTCCGGTGATGGCTGTGCCCGACGTCGAGGTATAGGTGACGGCGATCGCCGCCCAGGCGGGGCCGCTACCACGGAGATACATGATCTCGCGGTGGGCTCCCGTTGCGTCGCGACGCTCGCCCCACGCACCACGCACATACTTGCCGACGGTGCGTCGACCGCCGGACGAACCGGCCGCGGTGGTATCGCCAGAAGCATTGAAGTTGCGACGGTGATCCGGCAGGAAGGCCAGCGAAATCGCGTCCAGCAGTGAGGATTTGCCACTTCCCGACGAACCCGTGATGAGCGCGCCGCCCGGGCTGAACCCGATGGAGTGGTAGCCGTCGAAGACGCCCCAGTTGATGAGCTGCAACCGGGACAGGTAGTACTGCTCGTCCCCTTCACCGCGGTCGGGCGTGCTCCGCGGGTCGGCGGTGCTTCGCTGGGCAGCTGTGCCCCGCTGATCGAGCGTTCCCCGCTGATCGAGCTTGTCGAGATCACTCACCACTCGTCTCCTTCGTCGTCGGAGTATTCGTCAGTGGAATCGGACTGGTCGGCCGGCGCCGAGTTGCCTTCTGCGCCCGCCGAATCGGCGTCGACGGCGAGATCGTCACCGGTGTCGCCCGCACCGATGAACTGCTCGAACTGATGCTGTAGGTCGGTGATCACCGAGGCGGTCATCACCGCGGTGATCACCGGGCTGACGGTGAAAGTGTCGGGATCGTCGCGGTGCCTGCGTAAGAAGTCGAGCTCTTCGAGTTTGTCTATCGCGCGCTCGATCCGCTTGTCGAACAATGCGAGATCGCGGTCGATCGTGTTGGTCACGCCCGCGAACATCTCGTGGATCTCCTCGCGGGTGATGATCGCTGTCTCTTCGCGCGACGAACGCAGGAACTTGGCGAGGTGCAAGGCGAGGATCGCGTCGTAGGTCTGGATGGTCTCGCGTTTGAGAATCTTTCTGCCCCACCGTGACTCGTAACCGGCCTGCTCGACGAATGCCACTTGGAGCTCGTCGACGAGGCGCAGGCGGAGGTCGAGCTCCGACAGGCGGCTGCGCAGCACATCCTGATACTCGGTGACCCACGCCCACAGTTGTGGGTTGCGGTCACCACTGACATGCCTGCGCGTGAGGAGATTCTGCAACGCCCAGCATGCGCGATCGGGCATCGCGGAGACATCGCCGTCGAATCGGGGCGCGCGTGGTCCGTCGATCCTCCCGTGTGTCGCCGCGGTCGGCAGATCGTCGTATCCGGCGAACTCGCCGGCGGGAGTGCCGGTGGAGACAGCGGTGTCCGTAGATGTTCCGGGAGTGTTCGGATCGGTGGTGTCGGTGCTGGTCATCAGGCGTCGGCTTCCGTGCTGAGAATCGAATCGGTGTCGCTGTACTGGGACGGGATGGGCTCGCTGAACATCAGCGTCGGCACTTCGATCGCGCGGTCCTCGCCCTCGAGCGACCGGAACCGCACAAACGACGACCCCTCCCCACGCTCGCGCTGTGCCTCCCCAGGCTGGCGCTGTGCTTCCCGAGGCTGGCGCTGTACTTCCCGAGGCTGGCGCAGGGCCCACGACCACAACACGATGACATGCGCGAGGTACGGCTCGTCGAGCGCGGCGATCGCGTCGCTCAATGACAGCGGTCCCCCTGTCAGCTTGTCGTTCACCACGTCGGCGAGTTCCACCGTGTCGACCTGCCCCGCGAGAGATGCGAATGATGCAAGGTTGGTGCGTCCGTCGGCGGGTCGTGCCTGCTCCGGCGGTGCCGGGTTGCGGATTTCGAACGCGAGCCGACCGATCGATGTCACCTGCGGCGTTGCGACAGGCAGTTCGTAGCCGAGACGACGATCGGCGAGCGAATCCTTGAGCAACTCGTTGGCGGTGGCCAGCGCGTCGTTGAGCTGTCGGGCAACGCCACGGCTCTGCTCGAGAGTTCCCGATGCGACGAACCGCCGGATTCGACGGGCACAGCGCTGCCTGATCCGCCCGACCTCGGCCATCTGCTCACTGACCAACGGGAAGAAGTTCTCCATCACTGCGCGCAGTCCGGTGTCGATGCTCGGCAGCCTGTCGACGACGAGCTCGATGTCGGAGATGAGGCGGGCGCGCTGCACCGGATCCTGGATCATCTGGGTGAAGGCGTGATAGGACGCGCTCTGGGATGACTCGAGGAGGGACTCGTAGTCGTCGAACATCTGTCGCTGTCGATCGCGGTAGGCGAGGTCGGAGTCGTGCGGGTCGTCGAGCAGTGCTGTGGTGATCCGATCGAGCATCGCGCCGTACTGGCCGATGTCGGTGATGATCTGCTCCATCTGGTAGGCGATGGCCCGGGCCTCGTCCTCTGCTCCCCGCAGGTCGAATGGTCGCCGTCGTCCCTCGTTGAGTTCGACGAGTTCGGCGTCGAGTTCGTCGATCTGGCTCTCTATGTCTTCGCGGATTCGTTCCGGATCGTCGGTCACCTGAGTCGCGACCCGGTGCAGACCGGCGGCCACACCCATGATCGAACCGCCGGTGGCGACGCTGTCCTCGCGCCGCAACCGACGCATGTAGGCGATCACCGAGCGCGCCTCGGTGCTCAGGAAGCACACGTTGGGCGCCGACGGCGATGCCGCGTCGGTGACGCGGTGCAGCCACCCCTGCTTGGCCCACGACTTGATGAGATCGAGTCCGGCGGGTTGGTCGGAGGTGCCGAGCGCCGCGATGTCGCGGTCGAGGCGAATCGCTAGCTCCGACTCGGAGTGGCGAATTCCGAAATCGAGATGACGTTCCATCAGCGTGACGTACATCGCGGAGTTCGAGGCCGCGAACAGTCGGACAGCTGCGGAGCGCTGGATCGAGCGGTTTGCCTCGAACGTGTCGGTCAGCGTCAGAGCCCCATCCACGGCAGAGTTCACCATCGTCACCTCACGGTTGCACCTCGTTCACGGACCGCGGTCGAGTCTGCCATGGCCGGTCGGCCCTACCGCGAGCGCACCTCAGTGGCAGAGAACACGCTGTGAGCGAGACGCGACCCAGCTCATTTCGCGAGCACGTGCGGCACGGGTTTGGCTGACGGAATAGGGTTGACGCTGGACGTGCACACCCGCGCGTGGCCAGCGGTTGAGACACACGACCCAATTGTGTCGGGCGACCGCACTCGAGAGCGAAGGCAGGTTATGAGCGACAAGCAACCGACCATCATCTACACCCTGACCGACGAGGCGCCGATGTTGGCGACCTACGCCTTTCTGCCCGTCATCCGGGCGTTCGCCGATGCCGCCGACATCAACGTCGAGACGTCCGACATCTCCGTTGCGTCGCGCATCCTTTCCGAATTCCCCGATTATCTGACCGACGAGCAGAAGGTCGGCGATCACCTGGGTGAGCTCGGGCGCCTGACCCAGGAACCCGACACCAACATCATCAAGCTCCCCAACATCAGCGCCTCGGTGCCGCAGTTGCTCACAGCGATCAAGGAGTTGCAGGACAAGGGGTACAACATCCCCGATTATCCCGGCAACCCGAAGACCGAAGAGGAGAAGGAGATTCGCGACCGCTACACCAAGTGTCTCGGTAGCGCCGTGAATCCTGTTCTGCGTGAAGGTAATTCGGATCGCCGTGCGCCCAGGGCCGTCAAGGAGTACGCACAGAAGCACCCCCATTCGATGGGCGACTGGTCGATGGCATCGCGTACCCACGTCGCACACATGCGGGAGGGCGATTTCTACCACGGCGAGAAGTCGATCACCGTGCAGGGCGACCGCAAGGTCAAGATGGAACTCGTCACCGACGGCGGCGAGACGATCGTGCTGAAGCCGGAGGTCAAACTCCTCGACGGTGACGTCATCGACAGCATGTACATGAGCAAGAAGGCGTTGATCGAGTTCTACGAGAACGAGATGGAGGACGCCTACAAGACGGGTGTCATGTTCTCGCTGCACGTGAAGGCGACGATGATGCGGGTCAGCCACCCGATCGTCTTCGGACACGCGGTGCGCACCTTCTACAAGGAAGCGTTCGCCAAGCACGGCGATCTGTTCGACGAGCTCGGTGTCAACGTGAACAATGGCCTGTCTGATCTCTACGCGAAGATCGAGTCGTTGCCGGCGTCGAAGAAGGAAGAGATCATCGACGACCTGCACAAGTGTCACGAGCATCGGCCCGAGCTGGCGATGGTCGACTCAGCACGCGGCATCTCGAACTTCCACTCCCCCAGTGACGTCATCGTCGACGCGTCGATGCCTGCGATGATCCGCGCAGGCGGCAAGATGTACGGCGCCGACGGTCGGCCGAAGGACACCAAGGCTGTCAACCCGGAGTCGACGTTCTCGCGGATCTACCAAGAGATGGTCAACTTCTGTAAGACCAACGGACAGTTCGACCCCACGACGATGGGCACGGTGCCCAACGTCGGACTCATGGCGCAGAAGGCCGAGGAATACGGCTCGCACGACAAGACCTTCGAGATCCCGGCGGACGGTGTCGCGAACTTCGTCGACCTCGAGACCGGTGAGATCCTGCTGGCGCAGGACGTCGAAGAGGGCGACATCTGGCGTATGTGCATCGTGCGCGACGCTCCGATCCGTGACTGGGTGAAGCTCGCCGTGACACGTGCGCGTGAGTCGGGAATGCCGGTGGTCTTCTGGCTCGATCCCTACCGCCCGCACGAAAACGAGCTGATCAAGAAGGTCAATACCTACCTGAAGGATCACGACACCGAGGGCCTCGACATCCAGATCATGTCGCAGGTTCGTGCCATTCGTTACACGATGGAACGCCTGATCCGCGGCCTCGACACGATCTCGGCAACCGGCAACATCCTGCGTGATTATCTGACCGATCTGTTCCCGATCCTCGAACTCGGGACCAGCGCGAAGATGCTGTCGATCGTCCCGCTGATGGCAGGCGGAGGCCTGTACGAGACCGGTGCGGGAGGTTCGGCTCCCAAGCACGTCAAGCAGCTCCTCGAGGAGAACCACCTCCGGTGGGATTCACTCGGCGAGTTCCTCGCCCTCGCGGTCAGTCTTGAGGACCTCGGCAAGAAGAACGACAACCCCAAGGCCGAGGTGCTGGCCAAGACGCTCGACGCCGCAACGGGTCGGCTGTTGGAGAACAACAAGGGACCGTCGCGCAACACCGGCGAGCTCGACAACCGGGGCAGCCAGTTCTATCTCGCGATGTACTGGGCAGAAGCGTTGGCCGAGCAGACCGACGACGAGGAGTTGGCCGAGCATTTCGCGCCGCTCGCGAAGACACTCGCCGAGAACGAGGATGCGATCGTTGCCGAGCTGAACAAGGCGCAGGGCGAGGCCGTCGACATCGGCGGTTACTACGCCCCGGATTCGGACAAGTTGGCTGCGGTCATGCGGCCGAGCGCGACGTTCAACGAGGCGCTCGACTCCGTTCGCGGCTGACGCGCGGTACGACGACGACACTGGCTCCCGATCTGACACAGGTCGGGAGCCTTTCGTCTGTGCGGGCTTCGCGTGTGCGCGGACCGAAAGTCCCATTCGTCGGGCTGTCGGGTGCACTAGCGTGAATTCCGGGGTTGGGGTTCACGCTGAGCAAGCTGGATTCGGCCAAAGGAGGCCCACGTGAGTGACCACGAAGTCCGCATGATCGTTCTGTCGACCGATGATCTCGACGATTCCATCAAGTTCTACAGCGAGACCTTGGGCATGGCGCTCAAGTTTCGTGATGGAGCGCATTTCGCCGCGCTCGACGGCGGATCGTTGACGCTCGCGCTCGCCACAGACGTCGACCATCCGATACCGGGCAAGGTGGTGGTCGGCATCAAGACCGATGACGTCGACAGTGACGCGAAAGCTGTCGAGGAAAGCGGTGGCGCCATCATCAAGGGCCCGTACGACGACGCGCACGAGCGTCGCGCAGTCGTTTACGACAACAAGGGCAACGGACTGGTCTTCTACAGCCCGCTCAAGCGCTGAGGCAGCGCGGCCACCCGAGTCGTGGTCGGGTGGCCGCACGAGCGTCGACCCCACGATAACTATTGTTCACATATCGCAACGACCATGTCCGAGTTCAGTGAAACGACGGATACGGGGAGAATGCGGATGCGACGACATCGGTACATGGCGGTCACAGCTCTGGTGTGCGCGACGACAGTGATGGCGGCGTGCGGCGGTGACGGCGACAACGATGCGGCCGGACCGCTGTTGAATCCTGTTGCCAAGGGCAAACTTTCAGAACATGGCGGGGCGACTAGGGCCGGCGATGACCGCAGTTCGCTCATCGCGGACTCCATTCGCAACTCGGGGGCGAAGAACGTCATCCTGCTGATCGGCGACGGCATGGGAGATTCCGAGATCACCGTCGCCCGCGATTACGCGCAGGGCGCGGGTGGCGCCTTCAGTGGTATCGATGCCTTGCCGCTGACGGGTCAGTACACGCATTACTCGCTCGACAAGGACGGAAAGCCCACCTACGTCACCGATTCGGCGGCGAGCGGTTCGGCCTGGTCGACGGGCACGAAGACCTACAACGGCGCGATCTCGGTCGATATCGAGGGCCGATCTCAGCAGACGCTGCTCGAACTGGCGAAGAAGTCAGGCAAGGCGACCGGTGATGTCACCACCGCTGAGATCCAGGACGCCACACCCGCGGTGCAGGTCGCGCACGTCACCAATCGCAAATGCTACGGACCTGAGGAGACATCCGAGAAGTGTCCGACCGACGCCTTGGAGAAGGGTGGCAAGGGGTCGATCACCGAGCAGTTGCTGGGAACGCGACCCGACGTCGTGCTCGGTGGTGGCGCCAAGTCGTTCCAGCAAACCGCCACCGCAGGCGAATACCAGGGCAAGACACTAGAGGTCCAGGCGAAAGACCGGGGCTACCGGGTGGTGCGCAGCGCCGACGAACTCAACGGGGTGACGACGGCCAACCAGGACTCCCCCGTCCTCGGACTCTTCGCCGACGGCAACATGCCTGTCCGCTGGAACGGACCTGTCGCGACCAAGGGAGGCTACCTCGAACCAGCCGCGACGTGCACCGACAACCCTGAACGTGGCGCATCCACTCCGAAGCTCGCCGACATGACGAAGAAGTCCATCGACCTCCTGAAGGGCAACGACAAGGGTTTCTTCCTGCAGGTCGAGGGCGCGTCGATCGACAAGCAGGATCACGCCGCAAACCCGTGCGGTCAGATCGGCGAGACCGTTGATCTCGACGAGGCCACGAAGGTGGCGCTCGACTACGCCAAGGACAACCGCGACACGCTGGTCATCGTGACCGCCGATCACGCGCACAGCAGCCAGATCGTCGAGTCGATGACTGCCGACGACGTACAGAAGGCCGCCGACGACGCGAAACTGCCCGTACAGGTGGAGAAGGACGCCGTCTACCCGGGACTGACCCGTGTGCTGACCACCAAAGACGGCCAGCCGCTCACGGTGTCGTACGGGACGTCGGACAACCTGGACGCGATGGATCAGGGCCACACGGGCACGCAGTTGCGGATCGCCGCGTACGGTCCGAGCGCGGCGAACGTCGTCGGCTTGACCGATCAGACCGACCTGTTCTTCACCATCTCCCGCGCACTCGGACTCCAGGGTTCGTGACGTCGACGGTGTGGTCGGGTGCGGCTCACGGTCAGGGGTCGGCCGTTCGGTAGCGTGACGGCCGTGAACATCCGCCGTGTCCTGCTGCCCGTAGCCGCTGCCTCGTTGACGATCGGACTCGCCGCGTGCGGCTCCGATTCCGGTTCGGACTCGGCGGCGTCGACGTCGACCTCGTCCACGTCGACGCCGTCGTGTCCGTCAGCGGCGCCAGCCGCGGATGCCAAGCCGGACTGGACCCTTCGTGGCACGACGGGAAGTGTCGACGTCGTCGCCTCGACCTCGACGACGGCACCGGCAGTCACGGTGACCACTCCGTTCGCGGTCGACCAGACGCAGGTTCACACCCTGCGGGAGGGCAGCGGCGAGGTCGTCCCCGACACGGCGACCGTCAGCGTCTGTTACGTCGGCGTCGACGGTCGTGACGGTAACCAGTTCGACAGCACCTACTCAGGGGGTACGCCCGCACAGTTCCCCCTTGACAGGGTCGTCGTCGGATTCAAGAAGGCGATCGCAGGGCAGAAGGTGGGTTCGTCGGTCGCGGTTGCGATGAGTCCCGAGGACGGATACCCGAATGGCAATCCTGCCGCGGGCATCAACAAGGGTGACACTCTGGTCTTCGAGCTGACGATCGTCTCGATCGACGGGTGAGGAGTCACGCGGTCGCGCCCGCGAGCACGCGGAGCGCGAGCGCGGTTTTGCTGGTCAACGGGCTTGCCTGACAACCCAGATCCCGAAGGCCGTCGCGAAGATCGTCCGCGACGGCCACTGCTCGCGCTGCGACGTCGTGCGACGATTCTCCCGGGCGGACATCGATGTACGTGGAGACACCGACGACGTCGAGGTCGTCGGACAACCACCTCTCCACCCGAACGTGTCGGACGTCGCGAATCGAGGTGTCCCAGACCTGCGAGGTGATCGGCCCACGGATCACGAGGTGATCGATCGGTGTCCCCGACGACGCGCACGCAACCAGAAACCGACGCTGCGCCGTGTCGAGGAGATGGGTCGGGTCGGCGCCGTCGTTGATCGCCGCAGACATACTGCCGGCGGGATGACGGGCACACGCCGATGCTCTGAGTGTGCGTTTGCTACCGCACCATTGATCGGAGATCCGGTATTCGAACTGGTCATGATCGAACGGACCGGCCCAATCACCGGTGAGCCGATCGCTGCACTCCGGATGCATGGTGACCGTGAGGTCGTCGAAGACGCCCGTCCGCATCCTGATCGCGACTCTGCTGTCGTACAGGGGGGTCGGGGCGTCGACCGACGCATCGCGTGACTCTGCGAACCAGAACTGTCTGTGCTGCGTATCGGCGACACGACGACCGAGTGCCGAGGCCGCGTCGTCGAGTTCCGTCTCGATATTGAACGTGATGCCGATCGGGACGATCACAAATCACCTGCCACTCTCCCGTTGTGCACGACATCGTCGATCGTGCCGATTGGACCTTCGCCGGATGCGTGCACCGACTGGACTTTCAGCCTTCGTGAAAGATCCGCGGGCTGCACGAGTACCTGGGTACTCGAAATCAACGTGTGCGTACTGAGGTAGCGCGGTACGCATGCACCACAGGGCGGGCGTCAGGGATACTGATCGCGTCACGATCTTCCCAGGCAGTCCGCACGGGTACGGAAGAGGAATCGGTGGTCGATCAGAGAAGTACCGTTGAGCGGGTCTTGGCTGTGACCGCGGAGACCGTCGACAGGGTGGTCGGTTGGTCGCATTTGCCCAAACCACTGGCGTTGGCCGTGCTGGTCGGCATCCGCAGCCAGCTGCGCGCGCTGAACCTCGTCGACACCGACCCCGATCCCGTCCCGCCGCTTGATCCGCCGTTGAAGGCGTCCGACCACCGCAAGCGCACGATCGACGGACGTTTCGACAACCTCACACAACCCGACATGGGATCTGTCGGTACCCGTTTCGGACGCAACGTGCCACTGGAGGCGACCTGGCCCGAGCGTGGGGCGAGGTTTCGTGAACCGAGCCCGCGTGAGGTCAGTGAGAAGCTGCTCGCGCGCACCGAATTCCAGCCCGCAGACACTCTCAATCTGCTTGCGGCAGCGTGGATCCAGTTCCAGGTCCACGATTGGGTGAGTCATCTCACCCCACCCGATTCGGAGCCGTGGCTCATCGATATCGACGCCGACGACCAGTGGCCACACTCCCGGCCGATGCGAGTTCCGCGCACGCCCGCCCTCGACGGTCCGGCCGACGTGCCGCCGACATACGCGAACCGAGACACCCATTGGTGGGACGCGTCGCAGATCTACGGCGACACGGAGGAGTACGCGGTCGCGATCCGCGACCACGATGACGAGGGCAATCTGCTTGCCACCATCGAACTCGCCGAGGACGGCCTCCCCACCCTGGCGGCCGAGCAATTACTGGATGCGAACGGACCCAAGGCGAATTCGTGGCTGGGACTCGCGCTGATGCAGTCGTTGTTCCTGAGGGAACACAATGCGATATGTCGACGACTGACGGTCGCATACCCCGACCTCGAGAAAGATCAAGAGCGGCTGTACAACGTTGCGCGACTGGTCAACTCGGCGTTGATGGCCAAGATACACACCGTCGACTGGACGCCTGCGATCATCGCGCACCCCACAACCGTGACGGGCATGCATGCGAATTGGAACGGACTACTCGGTGAGAACTTCACCACGAAGTTAGGTCGACTCGTCGACAACGAGATCCTCTTCGGAATCCCCGGTGGCAGAACCGATCTCGACGGGGTGCCCTTCTCGTTGACCGAAGAGTTCGTCGCGGTCTACCGCATGCATCCGCTGTTACCCGACCAGCTCGATGTGCGCAGTCTCGCCACCGGTCAGACCCACCGCGCCTACCAGCTCGACGAGCTTCTCGCCGACCACGTGCATGAGCGAATGGCCGATTGGTCGATGGAGGATCTGCTGTATTCGTTCGGTAGGGCCTTTCCCGGGGCGTTGACCCTGCACAACTTTCCGGCCGCTCTCCGTGACCTCCCGCGGCCGACCGGCGAGTCGATCGACCTCGCCACCGTCGATGTCCTGCGCAGCAGAGAACGGGGAGTCCCCCGCTACAACGAGTTCCGGCGACATTTCCGACTCCGGCCCGCGAAGAGCTTCAGCGATCTGACGGACAATGCGGAGTGGGCGAAGCAACTCGAGCGGATCTACCCCGACATCGACGACGTCGATCTGATGATCGGTCTCTACGCGGAACGCAAACCTCGAGGCTTCGGATTCTCCGACACCGCTTTTCGCGTCTTCATCTTGATGGCATCACGCAGGATCGCCGCTGATCGATTCCTGACGACAGACTTCACCCCAGACGTCTACACGGAAGCGGGGATGGCGTGGATCCGCGACAACACGATGCGCACGGTTCTGCTCCGCCACTTCCCCACGCTCACCCCGGTGCTCACAAAGGCCACCAACCCATTCGCACCGTGGCCCTCGACCTGATGCGCCGAAAGGACTCTGACAATGAGTCGTGAATACGTGTTGTGGGAGCCAGAGATGGAGAACACTCCGCCTGGCGAGGCGGAGGTGGTGGCAAAGATGGTGCAGATCCTGCACACGAACAACGAGCACGCCTATGCCAAGTACAAGCGCGGCGTCCGGGACGCCCACGCCAAGACCCACGCCGTACTACGCGGTCAACTCGAGGTTCACGCCGATCTGCCAGAAGAGCTCGCCCAGGGATTGTTCGCGGAACCACGGACATACCCAATCATCGCTCGCCTGTCGAGCACGTCGGGAGCCATCCGTACCGACCAGATGAGAGGCGTCCGTGGGCTCGGGATCAAGGTCATCGGCGTCGATCCGACCGCCGAGCGCGCATTACCCGACGACACCGCGGTCACCCAGGACTTCATCATGGTGACCCATCGAGAGTTCTTGTTCGCGAATGCGAAAGAATATCTCACCAAGGGTATGCCGACCGCGGTGCTGCTCGCCCGTGTCTCCGATCCCGTCCTCTCAGTAGCCGAGCGGTTGTTGGCGACGCTCGACTCCCGGATTCTGACCAAGATCGGGCGTCCGCTTCCGGAGACCCTGCGGGTTTTCATCAAGGAGAACACGCACATTCTTGGTGACACCTTCTATACGTCGGCTCCGCTGCGCTACGGAAAACATGTCGCGAAAATGCTGTACGCGCCCTCGTCCGCCGAGGTGTGTGCGCTGGCAGGCCAGCCGACGCCTGACTATCGCGGCGTGAACGCGCTTCAGGACATGACGGTCGATTTCTTCGGCTCGCACACGGCTGACTACGAACTGCGCGTGCAACTGTGTACGAATATCGACCGAATGCCGATTGACGATGCCACGCAACCGTGGTCAGAAGAAGAGTCGCCGCATCGAACCGTTGCGACGATCAGATTTCTGACTCAGGACCCCTACACGCCTGCGCGACGCGCATACGGTGACGACGTCCTCTCGTTCAATTCCTGGCGCGGACTGAAGGCGCATACCCCGCTCGGATCCATTAATCGCCTTAAACGCGACGTGTACGACGCGTCGAGTCGATTCCGACATCAGAAGAACAATGCTCCGATGTGCGAGCCGACGAGTGAGGCCGACCTCCCCGAGTGAGTTTCCCTACTCGAACCTTCACGACTCAATTTCTGGCAATTCGCCCTATACTGCTCAACCATGGAAGGGCGCTGGCAACTCCTCGGCCGGCCCGCCGAGCAACAGTTCATCCGCTCCGCGCTCTTGCGATCTGGGGATCGCTGTGGAGTGGTGGTGGTCGGGCCCGCGGGTGTCGGCAAGACCACGCTCGCCCGGATGGTCACCGATTCTCTCGGTAGGTCTGTCCGATGGGCGGCGTGTACGGAGTCGTCGCGCGCCATCCCCCTGGGCGCCTTCGCGCCGTGGGTTGCTCCCACCGCGTCACGCGACCCGATCGCGGCGCTGGTCTCGGCGCGCGAGACGCTCGTCGCGGAGCCGGGGACGGTCATCGGAATCGACGACGCTCACATGCTCGATCAGCTCTCGGCGACGCTGCTGCACCAGATCGCGATTGATCGCAGCGCCCGCATCATCGCGACGGTGCGCACAGGAGAACCGGTGCCTGATGCGGTGACCTCGCTGTGGAAGGACGGCTACCTCCACCGACTCGAACTGCAGAACCTCACCAAAGAGCAGTGCGCTGAACTGGTCGAACATGTCCTCGGCGGCTCGTTGGAGGGGTTGAGCGCCGACGTCATCTGGCACTCGTCCGGCGGAAATCCGCTGTTCCTGCGGAACATGATCGAGGGCGCTATCGAATCCGATGCGTTGTCGGAGGTGTCGGGCGTCTGGCAACTGCGAGGCCCGACGGCTGTTCCCTCCGGCCTGGTGGCATTGCTCGACGACCGTCTCGACCGTGCGGGGCCGCAAGTTGTCGATGCGCTCAAGGTGCTGTCGCTGTACGAGCCCATCGACATCGACCTCCTGATTGGGCTGGTCGGCGAGGAACCTGTCGACGACGCCGAGACCATCGGGCTGATCAAGACCACTCGCGACGGCAACACGACCAATGTCCGGTTCGCCCACCCGCTCTACGGTGACGTGGTTCGCCGACGTATCAGCACCATTGCGGCTCGACGACTGCGCGCCGAACTCGTCGACGCGTTGCGCGACCACGCAACCGATACCGCTGCCGAGCGCATCCGGCTCGCACAGTTGAGCGTCGACGCACACTGCGACGTCGACACGAGCCTGCTGATCGCGGCGGCGAAAGATGCGATCTTCCTGGCGAATCTCCCGCTCGGCGAGCGTCTGGCCCGCGTCGCCTACGAGCACGACGGCAGTCTGACCGCCGGAGAGCTGCTGTCCCGCGCGATCATGTGGCAGGGGCGGGTCGTCGAAGCCGATGGCGTCTTCACCGAGTTCGACCCCGAGTCGTTCAACGAGTTCGAGCTCGTGGTGTGGGCGGTATCGCGCATGAGCCTGATCTTCTGGATGCTCGGCGACGTCGACGAAAGTCACCGCATGCTCGAACTGCTCAACGAGAAGGTCGAGCATCCGACGTTACGACTCGTCGTCGACGCGGTTGCCGCCGCGATGGCCGTCCACGAGAACCGGATCGACGAGGGAATCGCGCTCGCCGAGCACGTTCTCGAGAGTTCCAACGCACCCTCGCAGGCCATCGACTTCGCAGCCTTCGGTGCGGGGCTTGCCATGTCGATCGCCGGGCGCGGACGTGACTATGCCCCCTACGCCGAGCGCACCCGTGCGAAGAAGAAGGCGACGGACGGGATGATCAGCGTCATGGTGCGTTACTGCGACGTCCTGGCGCTCACGATGGTCGGCGACCTCAAGGAGGCTCGAAACCGCGCCACCGAGTACACGCAGTTCTCCTCCTCGGGTCAGTTCCTCGGATGGGCGATCGCCAAGATCGCGGCAGGTGTTGCGGCGACGTACAGCGGCTCGTTTCGTGAGGCGATCAGCGAGTTCGAACAGGCACTGGCCGCTCTCAACGCCAAACAGCCACTCCCGTGGCGCCTGCCCGGCCGGTTGATTCTGGTACGGGCGTACGCGGCGCTCAACGACGTCGACGAAGCCGAACGGGTACTCCGGGACGCAGATGAGCACCGCGGTCCGCACCTGGCGATCCACGACTCGCAGAGGGTGCTCGCGCAAGCCTGGATCTCTGCGGCGCAGGGCGCCGAACGCGCGGCGATCGACCACGCGCATGACGCGGCCGCGATCGCGCACGACTCCGGCCAACTCGCACTCGAGGCCGAGTCCCTTCACCACGCGACCCGCTTCGGCGACAAGACCACGGCCCCGCGTCTCGCGGAGCTCGCGACACTCATCCAGGGAGACCTGGGCCACGTCTACGCACGGCATGCAGCGGCCCTCGCTGCGGGCGATCCAGACGAACTGGCGGCGGCCTCACATGATTTCGAGGATGCTGGACTACTGCTGTCGGCCGCCGACGCTGCGGCACAGGCGGCACAGTTGTACGACCGTGCGAAAAGACGCGGAGACGCCACGGCCTGCTCAGCCAGAGTCCTCGCGTTGTCGAAAGCGTGCGATGGAGCGACAACGCCCGCGATCCGGGCGACAGCGCGACCGCTTCCGATCACCTCCAGGGAGCGCGAGATCGCGGTTCTCATCGGTCGCGGTCTGACCAATCGCGAAATCGCTGAACGCCTGACCGTCTCGGTCCGGACCGTCGAGGGCCACATCTACCGCGCCTGCATCAAGCTCGACGTCGCCGACCGCGACTCGTTGGCGGGGGTCGTCAACGACGCCCCGGTCGGGTGAGTTACAGGGCGGGTAAGTGCGGGGCGGCTGAGATGCTGAGACTTCGAATCGCCGTGCTCGTGTGGGTTCAGTTCTTCACATAGTCGGCGAGATGCTGTGCGGTCAGTGTCGAACCTGCTGAGACGAGATCGGCCGGGGTGCCCTCGAACACCACTCGCCCACCGTCGTGACCGGCGCCGGGACCGAGGTCGACGATCCAATCAGCATGCGCCATCACCGCCTGGTGATGCTCGATCACGATCACCGATCTGCCACCGTCGACAAGGCTGTCGAGTAGTCCGAGGAGTTGCTCGACGTCGGCAAGATGCAGGCCCGACGTCGGCTCGTCCAGAACGAAGATCCCGCCCTTGTCGCCGAGGTGCGTCGCGAGTTTGAGCCGTTGTCGTTCTCCGCCGGAGAGCGTCGTGAGCGGTTGCCCTATCGTCAGGTAGCCGAGTCCGACGGCGGCGAGCCGCTCCAGGATCTTCTGCGCTGCAGCGACTTTCGACTCACCTGCGGAGAAGAACTCGAGTGCCGCATCGACTGACATGTGGAGGACCTCGGAGATGTCCCGTCCGCCGAACAAGTAGTCGAGGACTTCTGGTTGGAATCGCTTACCCTCGCACACCTCGCACGTGACGGCGACCCCGGCCATGATCGCGAGATCGGTGTAGATGACACCCGCTCCCTTGCAGTTCGGACACGCACCCTCGGAATTGGCGCTGAACAGAGCAGGTTTCACACCGTTCGCCTTCGCGAAAGCCTTCCGGATCGGCTCGAGAAGGCCCGTGTACGTGGCCGGGCTGCTACGCCGCGAACCCTTGATCGCGGATTGATCGACGGTGATCACGTCGTCGCGGCCCGACAGCGATCCGTCGACAAGAGAACTCTTCCCGGAGCCGGCAACGCCCGTGACCACACACAGGACGCCGAGCGGGAAGTCGACGTCGACATCCTTCAGGTTATGCGAACTCGCTCCGCGAATCTCCAACGCTCCGTTGGGTTTCCGCACCTGCGTCTTCAGGGTGGCGCGGTCGTCGAGGTGGCGTCCGGTCAGTGTGTCGCTTGCGCGCAGGCCGTCCACCGAGCCTTCGTAGACGACGTTGCCCCCGCCGGTACCCGCGCGTGGTCCGAGGTCGACGACGTGGTCGGCGATGGCGATGACCTCGGGTTTGTGTTCGACCACCAACACCGTGTTGCCCTTGTCCCGCAGTTGCAGGAGAAGCCGATTCATGCGGTCGATGTCGTGTGGATGCAACCCGACCGTCGGCTCGTCGAAGACGTAGGTGATGTCGGTCAGCGCCGACCCGAGGTGGCGAATCATCTTGGTGCGCTGAGCTTCTCCACCCGATAGCGTTCCCGACGGACGATCGAGCGAGAGATATCCGAGACCGATGTCGACGAATGAGTCGAGTGTGGCGCGCAGGGATTCGAGCAGCGGCGCGAGTGTCGGTTCGTCCAGCGAGCCGACCCAGTCGGCGAGATCGGTGATCTGCATCGCGCACGCATCGGCGATGCTGACGCCACCGATCGTCGAGCTGCGTGCCTTCTCCGACAGTCGTGTCCCCTGGCAGTCCGGACAGACCGAGAAGGTGATCGCCCTGTCGACGAACGCGCGGATGTGGGGCTGAAGCGCGTCTTTGTCCTTGGCCAGGAACGACTTTCCGATCTTGGTGATGAGGCCCTCGTAGGTGACGTTGATGCTGTCGATCTTGATTCGTGTCGGTTCCTTGTAGAGCAGAGCGTCGAGTTGGCGGGTGGTGAACTTCTCGATGGGTGTATCGGGATCGAAGAAGCCACAGCCGCGTAAGATGCGCCCGTACCATCCGTCCATGCTGTAGCCGGGGACAGTGATCGCGCCGTCATTGATGGATTTGGAGGCGTCGTACAGCGCGGTCAGGTCGAAATCCGAGATCGATCCCCTACCCTCACACCGAGGGCACATTCCTCCGACGACCTCGAAAGTGCGCCGCTCCTTGACCTTTCGGCCCGCCTTCTCCATCGTGACGGCACCCCCGCCACTGACGGACCCCACATTGAACGAGTACGCCTGTGCCGAACCGATATGTGGCGTCGCGAGTCGGCTGAAGAGGATGCGGAGCATCGCGTTCGCGTCCGTCGCCGTTCCGACAGTCGAACGCGGGTCGGTACCGAGACGCTCCTGGTCGACGATGATCGCCGTCGTCAAGCCGTCGAGGACGTCGACATCCGGCCGATTCAGCGACGGCATGAATCCCTGAACGAATGCGCTGTAGGTCTCGTTGATCAGCCGTTGCGACTCTGCGGCCACCGTGCCGAACACGAGCGAACTCTTGCCGGATCCGGAGACGCCGGTGAAGACGGTGAGTCGTCGTTTGGGAAGGACGACGGTCACGTCGTTCAGATTGTTGACTCGCGCGCCGACGACGCGGATCTCTTCGTGACGATCGGCGGCCGGCGGTGCTGACGAACTCATGTGTGGGTCATCCCTCTCGACGACGTGATGTGGCGGTCGGTCTCGGGCGTGTTGGTCTCGTGCGTATTGGTCTAGGGAGTATCGGACTCGAGAGTATTGGTCCCGGAAGCATCGGACTCGGAAGTAATGGTCAGGGTCGTCCAGAGCGGGACGACGCACACCGAGATGATCTCGTCGATGGTCTCCTCCGACATGCCGCCGGTGATGAAGATCTCGTGTCGGGCGAGATCGAAGGGCAGCGTTGCGGCGCGGGGAGGAAGCGGGTGCGGACCGAGTTCACCACGTGCGCGAGCGCGTTCGAGCACAGGAGCCATCACGTCGTCGACGTGGCTGGTGATCAGTCCGATGACTGCATTGGTAGAACCCTCGGGCAGGTCGGCGAGCAGCGAGCGGATCGTCCGGGGGCCCACCTCCGCCAGCCTCACCCGCATTCGGGCAAGGATCGCCTGTAGGTCGCCTGCGAGCGATCCGGTGTCCGGGACGGTCAGAATCTCGCGGGCGACGTCGACCATCGCTGCCATCGCCATCTCGACCTTCGTGTCCCAGCGTCGGTACAGGACGGTCTTGCTTGTTCCGGCCGCGGCCGCGACCCCCTCGTAGGTGAGCGCGGCGTATCCGCGTTCGGCGATCTCGGCTCGGACGGCCTCGAGGATGTCTGCTTCGAGTTCTGTGCCACGGCGACGTCTGGTCACACCCAATCCTTTCGATACGTTGCGTATCTTATCCGATCGTCCTACTCTCCTAAGAAACGTACCGTATCTAATTTGAAGGAGGGCGCGATGAGTGCCGACGAGACCACGACGACGTCTGGTGCGACGATCCGCACAGACATCCCGGCAAACATCCCGGCGAAAAAGGGGCCACCGCCGGCCGCGAAAGTGTTGGCCGTCGTCATCGGAACCGCGGTTCTGTTGTCGGTGATGGTCACGATGTTCGCGCTTCCGGCTGCGCGGTCGGCGCCCCATCACGTCCCGATCGGAGTCGTCGGGTCTGAGCAGGTGGTCAGTCAGGTCGATCGCCTGACCGGCGACTCGTTCGATGTCACGGCGTACTCCGGCGAGGCGGCCGCGCGCGACGCGATAGAGACGCGCGCGATCTACGGCGCGTTGCTCGTCAAGCCCGGAGCGGACCTCACCGTGCTCGTCGCCAGCGCGGCGAGTCCCACCGTGGCAACGATGATCGAGACGATGGGACAACGGGTCGCCGACGTCACTCACGCACAGACTCACGTCGTCGACGTGCGTAGCTTTCCGTCGAAGGACCCGCGCGGTGCCGGATTGGCGGCCGGTGCGCTCCCCCTGGCACTCGGCGGCTGGATCAGTGCGATGGTGATCATGCTCGTGATCAGCTCGGCGGGTGGTCGGATGATCGCGGCGCTGGGCGTGTCGGTCGTCGGTGGCTTCGCGCTGATCGCGATTCTGCAGTTCCTGGTCGGTACGTTCGACGGGAACTACTGGCTGACATCGCTGGCTGCCATGCTGGGTATCGCGGCCACCTGCTTTGCCGTACTCGGACTTCGCGAAGCGCTCGGGGGCGCGGGCCTGGTCATAGCGGCGATCGCACTGATCCTCCTGGGGAACCCACTGTCGGGACTCTCGAGCGCCCCCGAACTGCTACCCACCCCGTGGGGTGCGATCGGCCAGCTCTTGCCGCCGGGCGCAACGGGATCGCTGCTGCGAGACGTGGTGTTCTTCAACGGCAATGCCATCGCGCACCCGCTCATCGTGCTCGGTTGCTGGCTCCTCGGAGGTCTGGTTCTCTACGGCCTGGGACTCGCGCGCGAGCGGCGTCGGCACGTCGCGGATGTGGATGTCGTCGAGTTCGGCTATCGCGAGACCGTCGATGCGTAGTCAGTCGATTCGTGGTCTGGGACGCGGTTGCGGAGACAGCTCCCGGAAGTGAGTGAACAGTCGTACTCTGTGTGTCGTGACCGACAACATCGCGCCGAACGAGCTGGCGGCGCTGGCGCAGCTGGGGTGCAGTGAACTCGCCGGCGCCATTCGCGGCGTCGCGAAAGTGCATCACGCGGTAACCGATCGTGTGTTCGCGGTGACCGATCGACTCGGCGGGTCGTCGAGTCGATCGGCTCATCTGCTTCACGACGCGGTGGCTGGCACGACCTACAATTCGGTCTCCGCCGTGCTGGATGCCATTTCTGAGGTGGGTGCCGTGCTCCCCGAGCCGCGCCGTTCTCCCTCGGAAGGCTCGCGCGGCGCACAGGTTGTCGCCGTTCTCGACGGACTGATCGGCGACTCGCTCGCCGATCAGCGCTCGCCGTTGGCGCAGCCGATGTCGATCCGGGTCGGTGGTGCGGCTGTGGCGGTCGAGGCCGAAGCGCTCCGTGCGGCTTTTCCTGAGGCCAGGGGGCACGTCGTCGTATTTCTGCACGGACTCATGGAGTCCGAGTTTGCGTGGCGCAGAGGTAATCGTCCGACCTACGGTGAGCGGCTCGCTGCCGACATCGACGCGACCGAGGTGCGGCTGCGGTTCAACACCGGCCGCCATATCAGCGACAACGGGCGCGAACTCGCTGTGCTACTCAACGATCTGACACTTCAGTGGCCGGTGCCCGTGACGCGACTGACCCTCGTCGGGCACTCGATGGGCGGGTTGATAATCCGAAGTGCCTGCCACAGCGCTGCTACCGAGAACGCGTATTGGTGCGGATTGGTCACGGAGACAGTCGGTCTCGGAACGCCGCACTTCGGAGCTCCGCTGGCTCGAACCGTGCATTTCGCAACAGGGGCGCTGCGGTCCGTTTCGGTCACCGCCCCGTTCGGGAACCTCCTCGCACGACGCAGCGCAGGCGTGCGCGACCTCTTTCACGGAAGTCTTGTCGACGACGACTGGAGTGGCCGGGACCCGGACGCCTTCCGGCAGAATCCCGCCGCCGCGATACCTCTGCTACCGCACGCGCGGCACCTGTTCGTCACCGCATCGCTGACGCGCGATCCCAGCCATCCCCTCGGCAGGCTGATCGGCGACGGGTTGGTGCTGACGCCCAGCGGTCGTGGTGAAAGTCGTGCTCGCAGCGTCGGATTCGATATCGACCACGGGCTGCACCTGGGTGGGGCCAACCATTTCACCCTGCTCAACGACGACGCCGTTTACCGTTGGCTTCTCGAGCACCTGCGACCCCGACGCGCACTGCCGCCCGGTCACGGCCAAAACGCCGCGAAGTGGAGCGTCGCCTGACACCATCCCTCTATGGGGAGACGAGCGTCGTTGGTGGTGATCACCGCCGCGTACATCGTTGCCCTGGCGGTTGCGCTGCTGTGGCTGACATGGGGACCTAGCGTCGGACAACTGTGGGCGGACACGCTCATTGCCGACATACTCGCCACGCTCGTCATCTTCGTGGTGAGCCGGTCGGTCGGAAATTCGAGTTGCTACGACGCCTACTGGAGTGTCATCCCGGTATTTCTCGCCCTGTACTGGTGGCTCGAGGGCGATGCCATACATGGTGGCTCCCAAGCGAAGTGGCGTTGCGCCCTCCTCGGCGTCGTTCTCGTGGTCTGGGCCGTGCGGCTGACGGCGAACTGGGTCAGGTCGTTTCCCGGGCTGGTCCACGAGGATTGGCGTTACGAGCTGCTGCGGGGACGTGCCGGGAAGTTCTCCTTCCTCGCCGACCTCTTCGCCATTCACCTCATCCCCACGCTGCAAGTCTTTCTCGCGATGATCCCGGCGTACGTCGCGCTCACCCGGGCCGACGCCGGGCTGATGTGGTTGAGCGTCATCGCGTTCGTCGTCGGACTCGCAGCAATCGCCCTGGAATCGGTCGCCGACCGACAGTTGCGACTGTTCCGCCAGTCGAGTGAGCCCGGTCAGACCGTCGACATCGGCCTCTGGGCGTGGTCGCGGCACCCGAACTACCTCGGCGAGTTCTTGTTCTGGGTGTCGATCCTGCTGTTCGGTATTGCCGCGGCGCCTGCGGACGCGTGGTGGTTGTGGATCGGTGCGGGCGCAATGTTGGCCATGTTCCTCGGGGCAAGCATTCCGATGATGGAAGAGCGCAGTCTTGAACGGCGCCCGGCCTACGCCGACGTCATCGCGCGTGTGCCGAAGTTTCTGCCGGTGCCCCGGTCAGGCTCCCGAACCAGCCACGGCACGAGGCGAACCGGGTGAGTTCAGCGCCACTCGCCCACAACCGGACAACTCGGCGCGTCGTGGTCGCAGGCATGGGCGATTCCGGTGTGCTCACTGCGACGCACCTCGCGCGCCATAGCAGCGTCGTCGGAGTCTCGCTGCGACCCGCACTGGTCAGCGGGCAGGAGGTAGGACTGCGGATCGCCTACCCGGACCGGTGGGCGCGCGATTACCGTGTCGAGTTCGAGCGGATGCGTCGACTCGATGCCGTTGACATCCGCCACGGGCAGATCCTCGATCTGGACCCCGACCGGCGAACGCTTCGACTGCGCACACCACCTGGTGCGGTCGAAGAGATCACCTACGACGCGCTCGTCATCGCGACGGGTGTCGCCAACGGATTCTGGCGCCAGCCGGTGCTCGAAGACAGCGACGACGTCGACACCGCGCTGCACAACGTGCACGGCCGCCTGGCGAACGCGCAGTCGATCGCGGTCGTCGGCGGCGGAGCAGCGGCGTGCAGTTCGGCCGCCCAACTGCGTCGACGCTGGCCGGAGAAGCGTGTCGCGCTCTACCATTCCGGCGATCTACCACTCCCCCGACACCACGACCGCACACGCCGGAAGGTCTCCCGACGACTGGAGTCGTTGGGCGTCGACCGATACGGCGGACATCGGGCGGTGCTACCACCCGATACCGGCTCTTCGAAGTTAGCCGGGCACTGCTCAGCAGTGGAATTGCTGGTTGTTGGCCCGCTGGGCGCGGGTGCAGTGGA
>NZ_LZTC01000031.1:0-55451 GCF_001665905.1 Gordonia sp. 852002-50395_SCH5434458 | reverse complement strand
GTCTGGGAGGCAGTGCAATTGGCCTCTCGGCGGGTGTCCGAACGGATCTGACCCCGGGGGGCCGCTTCCCGCTCACCGATTTCCTTGCGGCTTATTGAATTCAATAAGCGCGAGGGAAATGGGTGAGCGGGAAGGTCGACGTCGATCTGAATCGGTGCGGAGTGGAACCGCGCGGCCCGGCGCGGCGTCGAAGCTGCATGACGGATTCGGCGCTCCCCTCCACTCTCGGTCTCCCCGGCTACCCGCTCGATGAGTTCGGCCTGATCCGACGCGGCACCGCAAAGACAGCGGCATTCAGCGACAATGAGCTCTGCGCCGCAGTCGATCGTGGCCAGCTGATCAGGCTGGTACCCGGTGTATTGGTCCCGCGCACAGCCCAATTCGACGGCCATGCGGGCGCGCAGGCGTTGCACCGGCTCACCTCGATCGCAGTCGTCACGTCGGAGTTGAGCGGCGACACGCCGCATGTACTCAGCCATGCGTCGGCGGCGACGATGCACGGGCTGCGCATGCTCAAACCGAAT
Organism: Gordonia sp. 852002-50395_SCH5434458; assembly: GCF_001665905.1. NCBI lineage: Bacteria > Bacillati > Actinomycetota > Actinomycetes > Mycobacteriales > Gordoniaceae > Gordonia > Gordonia sp. 852002-50395_SCH5434458. The sequence goes on along the minus strand of NZ_LZTC01000031.1, from coordinate 54,927 downwards.
CTCTCGCACGTGCACATGACGACCGGCCGCGCATCGGGGGGTTCGATTCGCAGCCTGCGCCCCCTGCACGGGGCGCCGCTCAGCGACGACGAGGTCACCGAGGTCGACGGCATCCGGGTCACGTCTATCGAGCGGACAGCGGTCGACGTCGCGTCGAGCGGCGACTTCGCGCAGGCACTGACCGTCCTCGAGGCGGCTCTGGCATTGGGCGCCGACCGGGCGAAGATGTCGGAGATCCTGGGCTCTCGACGTCGACGCGGTGCGCAACACGCTCGGCGGGCACTTCCCCTCGCGAACGGTCTCTCCCAGAGCGTCGGCGAATCATGGAGCAGTGCGCAGATGTACGAGGCGGACCTACCCGTTCCGCGTCAGCAGCACCGCTTCGTCTGCCCGTCCGGCACGTACGAGACGGACTTCGATTGGGACGGCAAACTGATCGGCGAGTTCGACGGTCTGGCCAAGTACGGCCGTCTGCTCCGCGAGGGCGAGTCGCCCGAGGACGCGGTGGTCCGCGAGGACGAACTCCGCGGCCTCGACACCATGGTGGTCCGCTGGATCTGGGCCACCCTCGAGCGACGTCTGCTCGCCGACCTTCTGCGCCCGTGGCTCGTCACCTACGAGATCATCCCGCCCCACCACGGTTCGCGCTCACCGGCTTACTTCCCGCTTATTGATTTCAATAAGCGGGAGGGAAACGGGTGAGCGGGAGCCCGCACGGCAGCGCGATTCATCCGTCGGACGTGCTCCCCGCGAGCACGAAGTCCCGAAAGCGCGACGCGACGTCGCTCAGTGGCCGACCGCGAAACCACGTCAGCCCGATCTCGCGCGTTTCACCCGCGAGTGGGATGAGTTCGACGCCGGGATGGCGCGCCGACTCCTCGACCGGCACCAGTCCGACGCCGAGCCCCGCGGCGACGAGGCCGGACACCGTCGCGAGCTCCGACGATTCGAAGGCGATCGTCGGCGTGAGATCGTGTGCGGCGCAGATCTCGTCGAAGATCCGCCGCATGCCGTAGCCGTGCTGCATCACGATGAACTCCTCGTCTGCGGCCTCAGCGATACCTATGGTCTCCCGGCCCGAGAAGCGGTGATCGCGGGGTACCACGAGCGCGAGTTCTTGTTCGGCGACGCGCGCCCAGGCCATGTCGGTGCGCATAGGGCGGGGGGCGACGATCGCGAGGTCGGCGTCGCCGTCGACCACATGCCCGACGACGGTCGCCGCCGCATCTTGGGTCAGCGTGAAACGTGCCGATGGGTTCTCCACCCGGAACCGGCTGATGAGGTCGGGCACCAACCCCAGTCCGAACGAATGCAGGAACGCCAACCGCACCGCACCGCGGGCTGGAGCGCGCATCTCCTCGATCTCCCGACGTCCGGCTTCCAACTGCGACGCCGCGCGACGCGCCCTGTCGAGGTAGGCGCGTCCGAACCGGTTCAGCACGAGGCGTCGACCATCGCGGTCGAAGAGCGGCACGCCGAGGTCGCGTTCCAGACGACCCAGGAAGCGCGAGAGCGTCGGCTGCGACGAATGGACCCGGTCGGCGGCCGCGGTCAGGTTCTCTGCCTCGGCGATGGCGATGAACCACCGCAGGTCGTCGTACATCTGGCCATTCTAGCTGTGGTTATTCATTACTGAATGACTCAGTGGTCAAACATTCATTTCCTAATGACCACTGCGCGGCTCAGACTCGATGGAGTGACAGCAACCGTCCTCCCCGCGACCCCCGACCGCGCGCCCGTCAAACACTCCCCCGGCTCGCCCGGATACCGACGTGCCACACTCTCGCTGTTCGCCGCCGGGATGACGACGTTCATGGCGCTGTACTACGTGCAGGGCCTGCTGCCGCAACTCTCGTCGCACTTCGACGTCTCGCCGACGACGTCGGCTCTGGCCGTCTCGCTCACGACCGGCCTGCTCGCAGTTGCGATCATCCCGGCCAGCGCGCTGTCGGAGCGTTATGGCCGGGTGCGACTCATGGTCGGGTCCGCAGTTGCCGCCTCGGTCATCGGACTCCTGCTTCCGTGGGCGCCGTCGATCGAGTTACTCCTGGCCGGCCGCGCCCTGCAGGGACTGCTGTGCGCCGGAGTGCCCGCCGTCGCCATGGCGTATCTGGCCGAAGAAGTCGACGGCATGTCGCTCGGCGGTGCGATGGGGCGCTACGTCGCGGGCACTACGATCGGCGGTCTCGTCGGACGGCTCATTCCGGGTTTTGCTGTCGACTTTGTGTCCTGGCAGTGGGCACTCGAGATCGCCGCGCTGGTGTCTCTTGCATTCGCGATTGCGTTCTGGCGCATGGTGCCCGGCTCACAGTTCTTCACTCCACAGCCAGTCTCGCTGCGCACGACCGGGCGCAATCTGGTTGCGCACCTTCGTGATCCGGGTCTGCTGTCGCTCTTCGCCCTGGCCTTCGTGCTGATGGGCGGCTTTGTCACCGTCTACAACTTCATCGGATATCGGCTTCTGGGTGGACCTTTCGGACTGCCGGCGGGAATCGTCGCGGCAATCTTCTTCATGTATCTGGCGGGTACGGTGTCGTCGGCGTGGGGCGGCAGACTGGCCGACCGGCTCGGTCGACGCCGGGTACTCGTGACTGCGACGTCGATCATGCTTGTGGGATTGTTGATCACGATTCCGGATCATCTGTGGTCGGTGATCGTCGGGCTATTCCTGTTCACCGCAGGGTTTTTCGCCGCGCACTCGGTGGCAAGCGGTTGGGTGTCCGCACGGGCGACCGAGCATCGCGCCGAGGCGTCGTCGCTGTATCTCTTCCACTACTACCTCGGCAGCTCCGTGGTCGGTGCGCTCGGCGGCCTGATGTACTCGGCATTCGGCTGGGCGGGGGTCGCGGTGTACGTCGGAACGCTCACCGCCGCAGGGGTTCTGCTCGCGGCGCTTCCGCGCCGTCGACGTTCGGCGTAATGCGCTCAGGCGCCGTACCGAGCAGCCGCGGCAGCGAGGGCGTCGACCACCGAAGTCACCGCGCGACGCGGTCGCGGCCTGGTCAGCGCCTCGTACACGCGCGCCGCCCGAACACCCTGCAATTCAAGTGGTTTCACTCCGGGATGGCGTGATGCGTGACGCGGCATCAAGGCGATTCCCTGACCAGCCGCGACGAGTGCCTCGATGGTCGTGAAGTCGAGCATTCGCTGCGTGACTCTCGGCGCAACGCCTGTGATGGCCGAGATCGACAGCAGCACATCGTCGACGGGAAAGCCGCCCTCGACGCTGATCCAGTCATGGTCTGCAAGCTCGGTGACCGCGACCGAATCACGCTCTGCAAGAGACGAGTTGCGCGATACGACGACGTCGAGCGGCTCGCGCATCAACTCGGTGACGCGCACACGCGGCGAACTGACAGGTGGCGTGCGCTCGTCTCGGTGTGTCACCACGACGTCGAAGTCGGCGAGAGCGGGCGGAGCGTCGGGGTAGCCGACGTCGAGGTGCGACGCGTCGATCTCGATCGCATCGGAGGCCGCACGGTCGAGGACGGTCGGCAAGAGGAGTGTCGCGCCAGAGGGGAACATCGCGAGCCGGACCCGCGATCGACCCGAGCGGTACGCGGCCATCTCCTCCTGTGCTCGCTCGACCGCAGCGATCACCTCGTCGGCGCGCAGCACGAGAGCCTGCCCCGCCGAAGTCAGTCGCACCCGCCGACCATCGGCCTCGAGCAACTCGACGCCCGCCTCCTTGGTGAGCACCTTGAACTGCTGCGAGACGGCCGACGGCGTCATGTGCATCGCGTCGGCGACCGCCCCAACGGAACCGCGGTCGGCGAACTCCCTCAGCAGCCGCAGGCGCTTGACGTCCATGAAGCGATGCTACGACGACGCTTGGTCATGCGGCCTTGATGCTTAACGATTCCGCGACACGTAGCACCTCTGTTTCTGGCGTCCGTCACGGAATAAATGGACCACGGTCCGGTTATATCTGACATGACCAAGAAAATCGGCTTCCTGTCCTTTGGACACTGGTCGGCGTCTCCGGGTTCGCAAGCCCAGACGGCGTCAGATGTCTTGCATCAATCCATCGACCTCGCCGTTGCCGCCGAAGAGCTCGGCGCAGACGGCGCGTACTTCCGCGTGCACCACTTCGCACGCCAGCTCGGCTCACCATTTCCGCTGCTCGCAGCGGTTGGCGCAAAGACCAACAGCATCGAGATCGGCACCGGCGTGATCGACATGCGCTACGAAAATCCCATGTACATGGCCGAGGACGCGGGCGCAGCCGACCTCATCTCCGACGGTCGACTCCAACTCGGCATCAGCAGGGGATCCCCCGAGCAGGTGATCGACGGGTACAAGTACTTCGGGTACGTCCCGGCCGAGGGTGAAACCGACGCCGACATGGCACGCCAGCACACCGACGTCTTCCTCAAGGTGATCGAGGGCGCGGAGTTCGCACAGCCGAACCCGCGGCCGATGTTCCCCCACCCGCCGGGCATGCTTCGCATCGAGCCCTACTCCGAGGGTCTGCGCGACCGCATCTGGTGGGGCGCGGGCAGCCGGGCCACCGCAAAGTGGACGGCCGAGAAGGGCATGAACCTCATGAGTTCGACGCTGCTGACCGAGGACACGGGCATCCCGTTCCACAAGTTGCAGGCCGAGCAGATCGAGCGCTTCCGCGACGCGTGGGAGAAGGCCGGCCACACTCGCGAGCCACGAGTTTCAGTGAGCCGCAGCATCTTCCCGCTGACCACCGACATGGACCGCGCCTACTTCGGACGTGATCGCAACGACCAGGATCAGGTCGGTCACCTCGAAGGCGGACTGGCACGGTTCGGACGTAGCTACGCCGCAGAGCCCGACAAGCTCATCGAGGAGCTGCGCGAAGACGAGGCCATCGCGGCCGCCGACACGCTGCTGCTGACGATCCCCAACCAGCTCGGCGTCGAATACAACGCCCACGTGATGGAGTCGATCCTCAACGACGTCGCTCCCGCACTCGGCTGGCGGTAACGCTCCGCTGGCGGCAATACGCCTCTGACCCAACGCCGACGGCACCGACTTCCGGTGCCGTCGGCGTTTTGCGTTGTGGGCTGCGATCCTTCGACGCCGTCAGCGCGCCGGCGCGGCGATTTTATGAAGCTGTCCTACATCTTTAGTGCACTTTATTTCGATTGTGCTTCACTCCCGAAGCCTCGAACATGAGTACATGACAACGCGCGACCGCATGCTGGCACTCACCGTCGTCGTGCTGTGGGGTTTGAACTTCATCGCGATTCGCCTGGGCCTCAACCACTTCCCTCCGTTCTTCTTCGCCGCACTCCGGTTCGCGGGCATGGCCGTGCCGGTGGTGCTGTTCGTGCGGTTCCCGCGAATGCAGATCAAATGGTTTCTGTTGTACGCGTTCGGATTCGGCGTCGGACAGTTCGCATTCCTTTTTCTCGCGATGAACATCGGAATGCCGACAGGCCTCGCGTCGCTGGTGCTGCAGACGTCGGCCCCGTTCACGGTGCTGCTCGGCGTCGTGTTCTTGCGGGAGCGACTCGTGCCGGCGCAGGTGGTCGGAATCGCAGTCGCAGTTGGCGGAATCGTTCTGATCGGAGTCGACCGCGCGGGCCACAGTTCGCTCGGAGTCGGCATCGTCGTTCCGATCCTTCTCACCGTTCTGGCGGGACTGTCCTGGGCATTCGGCAACATCGGAAACCGCCTCGCGTTGCCGCCGAACTCCGGTGATGCGCTGCGGATGACGCTGTGGATGTCGGTGGTGCCGCCGATCCCGCTGTATTTGCTGAGTCTCGCTGTCGATGGACCATCCGCGGGCTTCCACGCCATGGCCACACTCGGCTCCACGTCAGGTCTCATCGCGCTGGCTGGGCTGGCATATGTGGTGCTGCTCGGGACCATCGCCGGGTCAGGTCTGTGGACGTCGCTGATGCAGCGCTACCCGGCCAGCCGAGTCGCGCCGATGTCGCTGCTGGTTCCCGTCGTGGGGATCACCGCAGCGTGGCTCTTCCTCGGCGAGCAACCTACCTACGTCGAGATCGGCGGAGCCGCGCTGGTCATCGCCGGATGCGCGGCAGGAGCGCTCGCCGCCCCACGATCACGCGCCCACACCACACCCCCTCCCGTTTTCAGTCATTCCCACGGCGACTCCGCCGCAAAAGACCAGGTCGGAGTAGGCAGCGCCGCCGAAAATGACTGAAAACGGGGCGCGGCAACTAGCTCCCCATCCGAAAGCTCCGGCGCGATCGATACGTTGCCATCGATAGCCGCCCCGCTGCACATGGCGTCGTCGCAGGACGTCGTCACGACCGCAACTGTTAGACGCCCTAGTATTCAGTGGTCGAACCAGCATCAGGGGGTGGGCGATGAGCCCGCCGAGGGACGCACGAGGGGATGATCAACGAGATGTCGCACGCCGAAGGCTCACAGCCGTCATCGTGGCCGAAGTCCGATAGCCACGAAGACGACGAAAGCCGTCTCGACGCGCCGGTCGGTGCGGGTCAGCATCCGTCAGACGCTCCCCAACCGCCGCAAGCGCAGTTCGCGCCACCCGCCGCGCAGGTCAACTGGTACACGGGCCGCTCGGGCGAGACGCCACAGACGCCAGCACCGCCGGTCGCGCAGTACCTCCCGCCCGATCAGCATTTCGAACCACAGCAGCCGAGCCCCGCACCAGCCGCTCCCAACCCGACTGCGCCCGGCACGTCCTACCCGAATGCGCCTGCACAGCAGCCCACTCCCCCGTGGCCCCACCATCCCGAGCCCGGTCAGTACGGCGGCCTCTACGTGGGTGGCGCGCAACAGCCGGGAATGCACCCGGGTGCTCAATTCCCCGGAGGGCCCGGTGCCGGCAATCCGAATCAACAGGCAGCGATACCGTTTTCGGCGCGCGGAACCGGATGGCGTCGTGCACTGAGTACCGTGTCGGGCGGTCTGATCAATCTGGGCCAAAGCAAGTCGCAGCAACAACTCGACGAAATGGTCGCACGCATCCGTCGGCCGATGGCCGGCGATTTCCGCCTGGCGGTGCTCTCCCTCAAGGGTGGCGTCGGAAAGACCACGACCACAATCGGTCTCGGGTCGGCGTTCGCGTCGCTGCGCGGCGACCGGGTGATCGCGGTCGATGCGAATCCCGACTTCGGGACGCTCGGCCGACGTGTCCCGCAGCAAACCGGTTCGACTGTGCGCTCACTACTGAACGATCCGAACGTCACCCGATACGGCGACGTTCGGCGCCATACGTCGCAGTCCGCGAGCCGTCTGGAAGTGCTTGCATCCGAACGTGATCCGGCAGTATCGGAATCTTTCAGCGCCGACGACTACCTCGACGTCATCGGAATTCTGGAGAACTACTACAACATCATCATGACCGACTGCGGTACCGGTCTGTTGCACTCGGCGATGGAGGGGGTCCTGAGTTCGGCGACCGCTATCGTCCTGGTCACGTCACCGGCCGTCGACGGTGCCGAAAGTGCCGCAGCGACACTCGATTGGCTCAACGCTCACGGCTATCAGCGACTCGTCCAGCAAGCTGTCGTGGTGATCTCTGCGTCGAAGCCGGGAGGTGCGCCGATCGATCTGGACATGCTGACGCAGCGCTTCCTCGGCCGCACGCGGGCGGTGCAGATCATCCCGTTCGACGACCATCTCGCGACCGGTGCGCAGATCGACCTCGACCAGATGAATCGCGACACCCGCAATGCGTTCCTTGAACTCGCTGCGACAGTGTCTGATTCGTTCAACCCGGGCATGCCTCCCGCTGGTGCCGGAATCCCGGGATTCCAAGGACCGCCGCCCGGATATCAAGCACCTCCGCCCGGATACCAAGCACCTCCACCCGGCTACCAGGCGCCTCCTGCCGGGTATCAAGCACCTCCACCCGGATTCCAAGGAACACCGCCCGGCTATCAAGCGCCTCCTGCCGGGTATCAGGGTCCCCCGCCTGGATACCAGCCTCCGGCGGGCGCACAGGGGTATCCGACCGGGGAGTCCACCACCCCGCCGCAGCCGTATCCGGCTGCGGCGCAGAGTCATTACGAGCCGGCACCACCGGGATCGATCCCGCAGGCCGACGAACGCTTCTGAGTCAGCTCTCCGACTGGACGCCGCTGAGCTTTCCGAGCTGATCGGGGCAATAGGTCTGTGCCGCGAGGCCGACGACCTGGCCGGACTCGGCGTCGTCGAGTCCGTTGCCCACCTTGCGTATGGCGTCGAGGAGACCGTCGCCCGCCTTCAGATTCGCGCACACCTGCTTGCCCGCTGCAACCGCGGCGGCGTCGTCGGCGAAGCGCACGTTGAGCTGCTTCAGCCCCGCGAGGTAGAGCTGATCACCTTGCAGCGGTGACGCTTTCGCGGCGTCGGGAGTCGAGGAGCTCGGCGGCGTCGAATCGCTCTCGCCTCCGCCGCATCCCGCGAGTCCGACGACCACCGCGGCCGCCGCAGGGATCAGCATTGCCCTGATCCCCGTCGTCCTGATCCCCGTTGCCCCGATCACCGAGCGTCCACTTTTCGGCATCCTCACGCCACATCCCCCATGTAAAAACAGCTGAACTCGCCCCGAACCGTCGACCACTCTACTGATGCACGGTCCGCGTCAGCGCAGGGCGTCGGAAGCCACGGCGGTGAACCGCGAGATCGCTTGATCTGCAACAGAACTGAACGCAGCCATGTTGGCGAACCCGTGGATCAGCGCCCCCTCGCGCTGCAGCGTGACGGGCACCCCCGCGGCACCGAGAGCGTCGGCGTATGCGATGCCCTCGTCGCGCAGAGGATCGAATCCAGCAACTACCACGTGTGCAGGCGGTAGTCCTGAAAGGTCTTGTGCCAGTAGCGGAGAGACGCGTGGATCGGCTCGCTGGGCAGGATCGGGCACGTAGATGTCTGTGAAGTCAGCGATGCGCTCGGCGGTCAAGAAGTAGCCCTTCGAGAACTCGCGGGTTGAGCCGTATTCGCCGACGGAATCGGTCTTCGGGTAGAGCAAGAGTTGCAGGAGCGGCGTCACCTGCTCGCCACGAACTTGCTGCGCGATGACCGCCGCGAGGTTGCCGCCTGCGCTGTCGCCCGCCACGACGATCCGGTCGCTGGGGATACCCCAGCCCGGGGCGGCGGCGACCACACCGCGCCAGGCGGCGAGAGCGTCGTCGACCGCTGCGGGGAAGGGATTCTCCGGCGCGAGCCGATACTCGACCGAGACGACGTCGGCGCCGGTGTCGAGGGCGAGCCTGCGCGCCAGCGGGTCGTGACTCCTGCGACTGCCCGTGGTGAACCCTCCGCCGTGGAAGAACAGGATCAACCCGCGGCTCTCGACACCCGCGCGGTAGCGCGTCACCGGGATCGGGCCTGCCGGGCCGTCGAACTCCAAATCCTCCTCGACTGCAAGCACCGGGAGTTTTTCTGCGGTGAGCGCGGCGACCCGCGCCAAACCGCTGCGCGCCCTGCCGATCGTCGGGCCTCCCATGTCGGCATCCGGGAGGACTGCGGTGGCCACCGCCGCGGCCAGCATCTCGACGCTGACGTGGTCGCCGTCTGCGTTGACCGGACACCATCGCGACACTGCACCGAACACCTGCGGTGGTACGTGGCCGATGACTCGCAACAGCGAGCGAACGGGTCGTAGCGGCGGGGACAGCGTGGGATTGGAGGCGCGACTCACGGCCGCGAGACTACCCGCACGAGGGCGTGGTCTCGACAAGCTCAACCAGCGAAGAGACAGCTCAACCAGCGGGGGTGGTCTCGACAAGCTCGACCAGCGAGGGGGCGGCTCGACCAGCCGGGGGTGGTCTCGACAAGCCCGACCAGCGGGGGGCGGCTCGGCCAGTGGGGGTGGTCTCGACAAGCTCGACCAGCGAAGGGCAGCTCGACCAGCGCGATGCGGCCCGACCAGCGCGGGCGCTGCGCCCCGACGGCACGGCGTGGGGCGCTGTGAAAGACTCTCCCCATGCCCGACCGCGTCCCCGCTCCGGGTGGCTCGACCACCCGTGTCCCCCTTCGTACGTCGCTAGCCCTCGGAGCTGCGTCGGCTGCCCGCTGGGCGTCGCGCACCGCGGGGCGTGGCAAGGGATCGATGATCGGCGGCCTGGTCGCCGAAAAGATCGACCCGAACATCATGGGGCGTCTCGCCGCCGGAAAACGGACCGCGCTGATCACCGGGACGAACGGAAAGTCGACGACCACACGCATGACCGCCGCGGCCCTGGCCGAACTCGGCGAGGTCGCCACCCAGGCCGACGGCGCCAACATGGACGCGGGCATCATCGCGACGCTCAGCTTGCAGCGGACGGCGCCCGTCGCCGCACTCGAGGTCGACGAGTTGCACGTTCCGCACGTGAGCGACGCCGTCGACCCCGAGGTCGTGGTGATGCTCAACCTCTCACGCGACCAGCTCGACCGCGTCGGAGAGATCAACATGATCGAACGACGGCTCCGCGAAGGCCTGGCACGCCACCCCGATACGACGGTGATCGCCAACTGCGACGACGTCCTGATCACCTCTGCCGCGTTCGACGCTCCGAAGATCGTCTGGGTGGCTGCGGGCGCGAGCTGGGTCGGCGACTCGGTGAGCTGCCCGCGCACCGGCGAGCCGATCGCGCGCACCTCCGGCGACCCCACCGACCCGTCGATTCAGAGCGGCGTCGACTGGTATTCGACGGGCGATCCGACGTTCCGCCGCCCGACACCCCAGTGGTGGGTCGACGACGAAAAGATCTATGGCCCTGACGGATTCGAGGCCCCGATGACGCTGAGCGTGCCCGGCCGCGCCAACCGTGGCAACGCCGCGCAGGCCGTGGCCGCTGCCGTCGCGATGGGTGCCGATCCCGCGAAGGCCGTTGCCGCCGTCAGCACCGTCGGCGAGGTGGCCGGACGCTACGGCATCCACCAGGTGGGCAACCATTCCGTGCGCACGCTGCTCGCCAAGAATCCCGCGGGTTGGCAGGAAGCGCTCTCGATGATCGATCAGGACGCCGACGGCCTTGTCATTGCGGTCAACGGTCAGGTCCCCGACGGCGAGGATCTCTCCTGGCTGTGGGACGTGCGCTTCGAGGCGTTCGAGACGATGCAGGTGGTCGCGGCCGGCGAACGCGCCGCCGACCTGTCGGTCCGACTGCTCTACGCGGGCGCAGAGCACACCACCATCCCCGACACCATGAAAGCCATCGCCTCGTGCCCGCCCGGACGCGTCGAGGTGTTGGCCAATTACACGGCGTTCCGCGACCTCGGCGTCGCAATCGAACGCGCCGAGCGCGCACGGAAGGGACAGCAATGAGTACGTCGACTCTGCGCATCGGCCTCGTCCTGCCCGACGTCATGGGCACCTACGGCGACGGCGGCAACGCATTGATCCTGCGTCAGCGGGCGCGCATGCGCGGGGTCGACGCCGAGATCGTGCAGATCACCCTCGACGACGAGGTGCCCGACTCGCTCGACGTCTACACCCTCGGCGGCGCTGAAGACTATGCGCAGCGGCTGGCCACGCGGCACCTCACGCGGTACCCGGGTCTGCAGCGGGCCGCCGCCGCCGGACGTCCCGTGCTCGCCATCTGCGCCGCGATCCAGGTGCTCGGCCACTGGTACGAGACGTCGGCAGGCGAACGCGTCGACGGCATCTCGCTCTTCGACCTGACCACGTCGCCGCAGGCCACACGCAGTATCGGCGAGGTGGTCACCGACCCGGTGATGCCCGAACTGACCGATCAACTCACCGGATTCGAGAACCACCGCGGGGGTACAACGCTGGGGTCCGACGCCGCGCCGCTCGCGAAGGTCCGCCACGGCGTCGGCAACGGTGTCGGCGACGGGACCGAGGGCGTCGTGCAGGGCTCGGTGCTCGGGACGTACATGCACGGTCCGGCGCTGGCAAGGAACCCGCAGCTCGCCGACCTGCTCTTGGCACGCGCGATGGGCGTCGACTCGCTGGCACCGCTGGACCTGCCCGAAGTGGACCGGCTGCGCCGCGAACGGCTCGCCGCCGGGCGTCGAGGCTGAGCTCCCGGCCGCTTCCTCCGCTGGTCGAGCGCTACCCCGCTGGTCGAGCCTGTCGAGACCACCGCCTGCCGAGCGCCTACCCCGCTGGTCGAGCTTGTCGAGACCACCCGCCGGCCGAGCGCTACTCCGCTGGTCGAGCCTGTCGAGACCACGCCCGGCGGAAGCGCGGGCACTTCTCCGGCCCGCAGATGGCGCAATCGGTGCCCGATCGGAAGTGTTCGTGGGCTGCGCGGGGATGGCCGCAGCGGCACGTCGAGTCGGGATCGCGACCTGCGAGCCGTCGCATCTTCTCGCTCATGGACGCCGTCACTTCCGTTCTGCTGCACACCGCTTCGACGCGGACACCGTTGTTGACGCCGATCGTATCCACTCGGCCATAGGCTCCGATACAAAGGCTCACCTCAGCGGCTCGATCAGTCACGCGCTCGCGTCGTCGACAACGGGCAACCCCGCGTGGCGGCCCGCGGCGCGTAGTACCTCGCGCAGCATGGCGGGCGTCAGGCGTCCGGTGAACGTATTGTGTTGGCTCACATGATAACTCGCGAACAAGGTGAGTTCGCGGTCGCCGCGTCGAATCACGGTCTGCGCACCGTGCCCGAACTTCGGTCGGGGTCGCGAAACCTCCCACCCGAGACCTGCGAACCCGGTCAGCGCCGCCTGCCAACCGAATGCGCCAAGTACGAAAACCGATCGCAAAGTCTGTGCGAGAAGGTCGATTTCGTTGTGTAGCCAGTGCGCGCACTGGTCGCGCTCAGCCGGAGTCGGCTTGTTCTGCGGTGGCGCGCAGTGGACGGGCGCGGTGATCCGCACGCCGGTCAGTTCCAGGCCGTCGTCGATCGAGACCGCAGTGGGTTTGTTGGCCAGCCCGACGTCGTAGAGCGCGCGGTAGAGCACGTCGCCGCTCTGGTCGCCGGTGAACATTCGGCCGGTCCGATTGGCGCCGTGCGCCGCGGGCGCCAGTCCGAGGATGAGCATGGCGGCGTCGGCCGGACCGAAGCCGGGAATCGGCTTGCCCCAATAGGTTTGGTCGGCGAAGGCTGCACGCTTCTCCCTGGCGACCTGTTCCCGCCACGCGACGAGCCGCGGGCACGCGCGGCATTGGATCAGCGCCGCGTCGAGTGTCGCGATGCTGCGGTAGGCCATGAGCTCACGGTACGCGGGTCAGTCCAACACCCGGCACCGCTCGCGCGTGCGGTCGACGGCGAACCAGCCGCGCTCGAACTGCTGCCACTTCTCGAGGTGAGGCCGGGATGCCTCGCCGTCGCGCGCAATAGCGCGTTCGAGTCGCTCATCGGGAGCGCCGCCATCGAGCCACAGCGAGTACGTCAAGCGGTCGGCGATACGACGCCGCGCCGCCGACACCCCTTCGATGATCAGCAGGGGCTCCCAGCGATACCAGACCCTTTTGCCGACGCGTGGCTCACCGTCAACCCACTCCCGTGGGCGATATCGGTAGTCGCGACGTCGGACAAAGGCATGCAGCACATCGGATTCCATCTCCGGCCACCACGCCACGGGGTCGTCCCAGGTGGCGAAATCGTCGGTGCGGACGAGCACGACGCCGGTGCCGCGAGCGCGTAACTTCTCGACGAGCGCGTCGGCCACGGTGGTCTTTCCCGATCCGGATGGCCCGTCGATGGCGACGATGCCTGACACCATTTCCGCGGCGAGTTCGTCGAGCTGGATATCGAGTTCAGGTGTCATGGCGGTCAGGCCAGCACCCGCCGCCCCGACAGCGCCCGGCCGAGTGTGAGTTCGTCGGCGAATTCAAGGTCGCCACCCATCGGCAGGCCCGACGCCAGGCGAGTCACCGACAGCCCCGGGAAGTCCTTGAGCATGCGCAGGAGGTAGGTCGCGGTGGCCTCGCCCTCCGTGTTGGGGTCGGTCGCGACGATGATCTCGCTGACGTCGACCCCGTCGGGCTGATTGGCGAGGCGTCGAAGCAGTTCGCGGATGCGCAGTTGGTCCGGCCCGATCCCCGACAGCGGATCGAGCGCACCGCCGAGCACGTGATAGCGACCGTGGAACTCCTTGGTCCGCTCGATCGCGTGGACATCCTTGGGCTCCTCTACGACGCAGATCTTGGTGGCGTCGCGGCGCGCGTCGGAACAGATGCGGCAGAGCCGATCCGCGGAGACATTGCCGCACTCCGCGCAGAAGGTGACATCGTCGCGGACGTGGCCGAGGGCAGCGATGAGTCGGTCGATGTCTGACTTCTCACCGGCGAGCAGGTGGAAGGCGATGCGCTGCGCACCCTTGGGGCCGAGCCCTGGCTGTTTGGCCAGCTCGTCGATCAGATCCTGGATGGGGCCCTCGTACATGAAGTGTCAGCCGAGGCCGGGAAGTCCGCCGCCGAGTCCGCCTGCGAGCGGTCCCATCTTTTGGCTGGTCAGCTCGTCGCGCTTGGACGCGAGATCCGACAGTGCGCCGAGGACCAGATCCTGCAGCGTCTCGACGTCGTCTGCGTCGACGACCTTGGGATCGATGGTCACCGCGGTGACCTCGCCGGTACCGGTTCCGGTCACGGTGACCAGCCCGTTGCCGGCCGAACCGGTGACCTCGGTTGCCGCGATCTCCTCCTGCGCCGCGAGCAACTTCTCCTGCATCTGCTGCGCCTGAGCGAGCAGGCCCGCCATCGGATTCTCGCCGCCGTCACCGCCGCCGAACAGGGAACTGGGGTCAAAAGGTTGAGTCACGTTCACCAGGGTAGTCGGTGCGCTCACCGCAGCAGTCGCTCGACATGCTCGATGATCTCGTCGACGCTCTCGTCACCGACCGGCGTGATCTGGAAGGAGAGCACGTTGTCGCCGAAAAGCCTGCCCGCCTTCGGGGTGAGCGCGAACTCGATCCGGTCGTCGTCGACGCGACGCCACTCGACCACCCCGCCGTAGACGGGCGCACTGGCTCCGGTGGTGACGCAATAGCCTTCGCGGCCGGAGCCTGCACCTCCAGGGCCCACACGGCCACCCGTTTCGGCGTCGACGACCAGGTCGCGCTGAATCTGGAAGCAGCCCATCGATTCGTCGTCGATGAAGACGACGGCCTCGCACCCGAGATCGGGGTGTCGCTCGTAGGAGGCGTGGATGGTCACGAATGTCAGCCTAGCGACGCATTCGCGGCTGATCGAGCCCATGCCCGGGCCCGCAACGGCCACCACTACGTACACAACTCGTACCTGAGCGAGGGGCCGCGACAATAATTTCGATGGTCCTCCGCTGACGACACGATTGTGTACGCACTCGCTCACTCGCCCCGGACGGGCGACTGTTCCGGGTGCCGACCGCTGACGAATCTGCGCGATTCGCCGGTCAGCGGGTCGTCGAACTCCAGGCTGTGCGCGAGTAGGCGCAAAGGTCGGGTGAAGTCGCCTCGATCGGGCAGTTCGGCGAGGTCGGGGCGTACGTCGGGGTACAGCGGATCGTCGACGATGGGCACCCCGAGCAACGCCATGTGCAGGCGGAGTTGGTGGGTGCGTCCGGTGTGCGGGCGCAGACGGTAGAGGCCGTGACCAGACCCGGCATCCTCGAGCAGAGTGATCTCGCTGACCGCGTTGACCTCGCCGTCGACGACCAGAGCCCGCAGGTCACCAGCGGTTTTCTCGATGCGGTTGCGCACGGTTGCAGGGGTACACAGCGCATCGTCGAGCGGTGCCAGCGCACGGTATTCCTTGCGCGCGAGACGTCGGGCGAACAGATCTTGATACGCCGCGCGCACCTGCGGGCGGGCCGTGAACAACAGCACCCCGGACGTCAGGCGGTCGAGCCGGTGAGCTGGCGCGAGCGCGTCGTTGCCGAGTTCACGCCGCAGCCGCACCAAAGCGGTCTGGGTGACGTGCCGCCCGCGCGGCATGGTCGCGAGGAACGGCGGTTTGTCGACGACGACGATGTTCTCGTCGCGGTACAGGATCGGCAGCTCGAATGGGATCTCGATCTCGTCGGGCAGATCCCGATACAGGTAGTACGACGTATTGGCACGGGCGGGAGCGTCGAGGTCGGCGCGATTGCCATCTGCGTCGACCACTTCACCGGCGGCAGTCCGCTCGCGCAGGCCGTCGACGGTCAGGTCGGCCAGCGACGGGCTGGCCAGCAGCGACTCCCCGACGGTCCGCTCCTCGCCGTGGCGCACCACGACGCGCGTCGCGTCGACCCCGTCGCGCACCGGCAGCGGCGAGGGCCGGGCGCGACCGCGACGTCGTGGCGTCCGGGCGTCGTCCTGCGGACTCATCGTGCGAACCGGTCCGCAGAACTGGCCTTTACTTCTCGACCCGCGCCTTCAGGTTCGCGAGCAACTGTGCCTGGATCTTCGCGAGACCCTTGGGCGCGAACGTCTTCTCGAAGAAGCCGCCGATGCCGCTGGCGTTGGAGTTCCACGTGGTGGTCGTGGTGACCTTGGAACCGCTGCCGGCCGGGGTGACCTTGTAGGTGGTGACCATCGACGAGTTCTCGTCGCGTTCGGTGATGGTGTCCGGCACGACGCTGACGGTCGCCTTGACGTCGCGCTGACGCTTCGAGGTCGCCTGCAGAATCCAATGCACCACCGTGCCGTCGCCCTGGCCGCCGCTGATGACCTTGTAGTCGCGGTACTGCTCGGGAAGGATCGCCGGACGCGCGTCGACGTAGTCGGCAAGCACCCCGATCACCTGGTCGGCACTTGCGGCGATGTCGATCGATTGACTGGCGGAAATCTCACCCACGACGGGCACTCCTTCATGGCAGATTGGCGGGCGTGCTGATCAGGTCCTAGGCTAGCCAAGTGACTTCTGGACGGTTGGAGATGGGGGCACAGGCATTCGACGACGGGGTTGCCACCCTTCTGGCCAGCTATCGGGCAATTCCGCCGGGAGCAACGGTCCGTCTCGCGAAAAAGACGTCGAACCTGTTTCGTGCACGCGCCAAGAATCCGCATCCCGGCCTCGACGTATCGGGTCTCGACAGGGCGATTTCCGTCGACCCGGTGGCCAAGACCGCCGACGTCGCGGGGATGTGCACCTACGAGAATCTGGTCGCCGCAACGTTGCCGTACGGGCTGGCGCCGCTGGTGGTGCCGCAGCTCAAGACCATCACCCTCGGCGGGGCGGTCACGGGTCTCGGCATCGAGAGCACATCCTTCCGCAACGGCTTGCCGCACGAGTCGGTGCTCGAGATCGACATTCTGACCGGCGACGGCTCCATCGTCACCGCAACCCCGACCAACGAGAACTCCGAACTCTTCTTCGGCTTCCCCAATTCATATGGGACGCTGGGGTATTCGGTCAGACTGAAGATCGAGCTCGAAACCGTTGAGCCGTACGTCGCGTTGCGCCACATACGTTTTCACGATCTTGCGGCACTGCAGTCGACGATGAACACCATCGCGGACGAGCGTAGCTACGACGGCGAGCGCGTCGACTACCTCGATGGTGTGGTTTTCACCGCCGACGAGGCCTACCTGACCGTCGGCCGCCAAACCGACGAGGCCGGTCCGGTCAGCGATTACACGGGGATGGACATCTACTACCGGTCCATCCAGCACGCCTCGGGGATCAAGCGCGACCGCCTGACCATCCACGACTACCTCTGGCGCTGGGACACCGACTGGTTCTGGTGCTCACGAGCCTTCGGTGCCCAGAACCCCAAGATTCGACGCCTCTGGCCAAAGAAGTTGCTGCGCAGCAGCTTCTACTGGAAGTTGATCGGCTACGACCAGCGCTTCGACATCGCCGACAGACTCAACAAGCGCAAGGGTTTGCCCGCCAACGAGCGGGTGGTGCAAGACATCGAGGTTCCCATCGAGAACACCACCGCGTACCTCGAGTGGTTCCTCGAGAACATTCCGATCGAGCCGGTGTGGTTGTGCCCGTTGCGTTTACGCGAGCCGGCACTGGCTGTCGCCGACGCCGCACGCCCCTGGCCGCTCTACCCACTCGAGCCCAAGCGCACCTACGTCAACGTCGGGTTCTGGTCTGCGGTGCCCGTGACGCCCGACGACCCGGGACACGCCAACAAGCTCATCGAGCGAGAGGTGGCCGATCTCGACGGCCACAAATCGCTGTATTCGGAATCCTTCTACTCCCCCGAAGAGTTCGACGAACTCTACGGTGGCGAACACTATCGACTCCTGAAGAAGCGGTACGACCCTCGCGGCCGGCTTCTCGACCTCTATGCGAAAGCGGTGAAACGGCAATGACCACGTTCAAGGACAACGTACCCGCGTCTCCCTCTCCCTCGGACACCTCGCAGGGCAAAATGACTCTGGCGCAGATCTTCGAGTCACTCGTCGGCGGAAATCTCAGCATCAGGGTCACGGCGTACGACGGCAGCTCGGCAGGTCCCGCCGACGCCGAGTACGGATTGAACCTCAAGAACGCCCGTGGCACAACGTATCTCGTCACCGCACCCGGCGACCTCGGGTTGGCGCGCGCATACGTCTCGGGCGACCTCGAGTTGATCGGTGCCCACCCCGGTGACCCCTACGAGGCGCTGCGCGCTCTGGCCGCCGACCTCGAATTCAAGCGTCCGTCTCCGCTGACGTTGGCACACGTCGCGCGCTCGCTGGGCATCGAGCATTTCAAGCCGATCGCGCCGCCGCCCCAGGAGGCGCTGCCGCGCTGGCGACGCTTCGCGGAAGGACTGCGGCACAGCAAGACTCGCGACGCCGAGGTGATCCACCATCACTACGACGTGTCGAATACATTCTACGAGTGGGTCCTCGGGCCGTCGATGACCTACACCTGCGCGGTCTACCCCGACCTCGAGGCGTCGTTGGAGACCGCCCAGGAGAACAAGTACCGTCTGATCTTCGACAAACTGCGGCTCAAGCCGGGTGATCGCCTCCTCGACATCGGTTGCGGCTGGGGCGGAATGGTGCGCTACGCAGCGTCGCGCGGAGTCAAGACACTCGGCGTCACCCTCTCCGCGGAACAGGCCGAGTGGGCGCAGAAGAAGATCGTCGACGAGGGGCTCAGCGACCTCGCCGAGGTGCGGTTCAGCGACTACCGCGACGTGACCGAGAGCGACTTCGACGCCGTCTCGTCGATCGGACTCACCGAGCACATCGGGGTCCACAACTACCCGGCGTACTTCTCGTTCATCCGCGACAAGCTGCGGGTCGGCGGAATGATGTTGAACCACTGCATCACTCGACCCGACAACTTCAAGAACGCACGCGCCGGATCGTTCATCGACCGGTACGTCTTTCCCGACGGCGAGCTCACCGGCTCCGGCAAGATCATCTCGAAGATCCAGGACATCGGCGGACTCGAGGTGCTGCACGAGGAGGACTTCCGCCCGCACTACGCCATGACACTGCGCGACTGGAACCGCAACCTCGTAGAGCACTGGGACGAGGCCGTCGAAGAGGTCACCGAGGGCACCGCCCGACTGTGGGGCCTCTACATGGCCGGATGCCGAATCGGCTTCGAGCGCAACATCGTTCAGCTCCACCATGTCCTCGCGACCAAGCTCGACGAGTACGGTCAGAGCGATCTCCCGCTGCGCCCGTGGTGGGACGCATAGAGGCGACTCGGATCCGCTGGTAGCGGCGCGAGGTTCGCGCTACTCCAGCGGCCGGGCGCCCAGCTCGGTCTTGAGCAGTTCCATCGCGACCTTGTTCGGGTCGAAGCGTCCCTCGGGGGTGGCGTTCTGCACCTCGGCGACCATCTCCGCACGCTCGGCGTCGGGGATGTCGTCGTCTTGGCGTGGCGGTTCAGGCTCCTCGGGCTCGGCCGGGGCCTCTGGTGCCGCGGCGGCGTCGGACTGCTCACCCGAGCTGCCCCGAGCGCGGCTCGGCCGTGAGAAGGTCTGAGCACGACGCTGCTGCCGATCCGGTTGGCCCGCTGCGTTTTTCGCGGGCGCGCTCACGTCGACGATCTTGTGGATGGTCTGCACGTCGAGTTCGGTTCCGAAGACCTCGTGCAGCGCCTCGCGCATGATGTTCACCGCGTGCGGCGCCGACAACCTGCCGACCAACACCTCGACGGGATGCGCCAAGACCACGACGTTGTCGCGGATCTCGTCGACGACGGCGTTCGACAGCATCGGCTCGAGACTCTTCGACCGCTCACGCACCGCGGCGCGCACTTCCTGGAAACGCTTGCGAGCGGTCTCGACGTCAAGGCCGGTCTGGGGCTCGGGTTCTGGTTCGGGTTCGGGTTCGGGTTCGACGCTGCGCGGCGTGGACGGTCGGCCGTCGTCGGGGACGGGCGCGTCGTAGTCGTCGACTGGCTCGTCGGGCAGCGGGATGTCGTCGTCTGCGGCTACCACCGCGGCCGGTTCCGGCGTCGGGGCAGGTTCGGGCGTCGCCTGCGCTCCGCGCTTCGGCATCGGGCGCGTTGGCTCGGCGGGTGCTGCCGCGGCGGGAACGGGCTCGGGCGGGGTGGTCTCGACACGACCTTCGCTAGCGCTCCGGTCTGCTCGACCAGCGGAGGAATCACCTTCGCTGGCGCTCCGGTCTGCTCGACCAGCGGAGGAATCAGCGCCGCCGCCGGCCGGGGCAGCCTCCTCGCGCGGAGCGGGGAGCGCCACGGCCTCGATGGGAGCCGCATCAGCCTGGGCGGCGGGAGCCGCATCGGCCCGGGCGGCGGGCTCGTCGGCCGTCTTGCGCTGCGAGGGGCGCACGTACTTGGGCGGGTCGACGGGCGGTGGGGCGGGGGCCGCGGTGGGGGCACCCTCGTCGCGTGCGGACGGCGAAGGCGTTGCACCGCCGGCGTTCCCTCCGGCGGGAGCGACGCCCGACTCGAGTCGTTCGAGGCGCTGGAGCAGCGCGGCGTCGTCGGCGGAGACCGATGGCAGCAGCATCCGCGCGCACATCACTTCGAGCAGCAGGCGCGGCGACGTGGTGCCGCGCATCTCGCCGAGCGCTTCGTGCACGATCTCGGCGAAGCGGGTGAGTCCGCCCGGTCCGAGGTGCTCGATCTGACCCTGCATCCGCGCGAGTTGGTCGCCCGGTGCTTCAACCAGTCCACGTTCGGCAGCGTCCGGAACTGCTTGCAGCAGAATGAGATCGCGCAACCGTTCGAGGAGGTCGACGGCGAAGCGTCGAGGATCATGCCCGGCGTCGACGACCTTCTCGACCGTCGCGAACAGCGCTGCGCCGTCGGAGGCGGCGAGTGCGTCGATGGCGTCGTCGATGAGTGCGATGTCGGTGACGCCGAGCAGTGCGAGGGCGCGGTCGTAGGTGACGCCCTCGTCGGATGCACCGGCGAGTAGCTGGTCGAGGATCGACAGCGAGTCGCGGGGCGAGCCGCCGCCCGCGCGGATGACCAACGGATAGACATCCGGCGCCACGACGACGCCCTCTTTGGCGCAGATGTTCTCGAGCAGCCCGCGCATGACCGGCGGCGCGAGGAGGCGGAACGGGTAGTGGTGGGTGCGCGAGCGGATGGTCGGCAAGACCTTCTCGGGCTCGGTGGTGGCGAAGACGAAGATGAGGTGCTCCGGCGGCTCCTCGACGATCTTCAGCAACGCGTTGAACCCCGCGTTGGTGACCATGTGCGCCTCGTCGACGATGAACACGCGATATCGCGACTCCGACGGTGCGTAGAAGGCGCGGTCGCGCAGTTCACGTGTGTCGTCGACGCCTCCGTGGCTGGCGGCGTCGAGTTCGATCACGTCGAGGTTGCCCGGCCCGCCCGGAGCAAGGGCCACGCACGACGAGCAGACGCCGCACGGCATCGACGTCGGGCCCTGCTCGCAGTTCAGTGAGCGCGCCAGGATGCGGGCCGACGACGTCTTGCCGCATCCGCGCGGTCCCGAGAACAGATACGCGTGATTGATGCGGTTTCCGTCGAGGGCGCGGCTGAGCGGATCGGTGACGTGCTCCTGCCCGACGACTTCGGCGAACGTTGCCGGACGATAGGTGCGATACAGAGCCACGCGTCGAGACTACCGGCGATCACCGACAGCGCAGCCGCCTCCCCTATAGCTGTGCACAGCAACCTGTCGCGGCAGGTCAGACCGCCGGGCTCGTGGCGGGAGCTTCCGCACCGAACCGGTCGCGCAGCGCGAACTTGAGCACCTTGCCGGACGGGTTGCGCGGCAGCGCGTCGATGAACTCCAGACGCAGCGGGAGCTTGTAGCGGGCAAGGCGGTCGGCCGCGAACTCGCGCAGTTCTTCCAGGGTCACGGTCTCGCCGGGCGCCGTCGCGACGACCGCGGTAACGGCCTCGCCCCACTTGGCGTCCGGGAGTCCGACGATCGCGACCTCGGCGACCGCGGGGTGGCTGTACAGCACGCTCTCGACCTCGGCGGGGTACACGTTCTCGCCGCCGCTGATGACCATGTCCTTCACGCGGTCGATGACGTAGACGTAACCGTCCTCGTCCTCACGTCCGACGTCGCCGGTATGGAACCACCCGTCGTCGTCGATCGCGGCATCGGTGGCGCCGGGATTGTCCCAGTAGCCCACCATCACCTGGGGTCCACGAACACAGATCTCGCCCGGCTGCCCCGGCGCAACCTCGGCGTTGGTGGCGTCGACGAGTCGCACGTCCGAGAGCGGCAACACCCTGTTGCCCGCGGCTCCGATCTTCTTCTCCGACTCGTCGATGCCCATCACGAGTGCGAGTGGAGCCGTTTCGGTGAGGCCGTAGCCCTGCGCGAACGTGACACCGCGGTCTGCGTAGGTGCGCATCAATGGCTCGGGTACCGGAGCGCCGCCGCAGATGAGGTATCGCAGGGACGAGAGATCGGCGGTGGCAAAGGCAGGCACCTGACTCATGAACAGGAACATCGCGGGCACGCCGAACATCGTTGTGACACGGCATTTTTCGATGTCGGCGAGTGTCTGTGTCGGGTCGAACGCTCCCGACAGGATCACGTGGCCGCCCTTCTGGAGCGTGACCAATGTGGTGACGTTGAGGCCGCCGATGTGGAACAGCGGCGCCGCGGTGTAGGTGATGTCCGTGGAGACGGTGTCGAAGCTGAGCAGCGCATTGATGTTGTTCCAGAACAGGTTTCCGTGCGTGAGCATGGCGCCCTTGGGACGACCCGTGGTGCCCGAGGTGTACATGATGACCGCGACATCTTCGGCGTCGGCGAACACCGGATCGGCGATCGGCTCACCCGACGCCAGCACGTCGTCGAAGTTCTCCCATCCGTGGGCTCCGCCGACCGCGATGAACCGCTGCACGTCGATGTCTGCGCGTACGTCGTCGACGACGCCGGTCAGCGAGGCGTCGGCGATGAGAGTTGTTGCGCCGCAGTCATCGAGGATGTACGCGAGCTCGGGTCCGGTGAGCCGGAAGTTGAGCGGGACGAACGTCGCGCCCGCTCGCGCGCAGGCGAACAGCGCGACCAAAAAGGCCGAATGGTTCGGTCCGAGGTAGGCAACGCGATCGCCGTGCGCGACTCCGCCGTCGACCAGTCGCTCGGCAAGCAGGTCGATTCGACGCTGGAACCCGGCGAACGTCAGCGTCTCGCCGTCGAAGGTCAGTGCTGGGTGATCCGGGATGATCGCTGCACGCCGCGCAATCCACGAACCGAGATCCATCGAATCGGGTACCACCACTCGTCCTGCCATCACTGACTCCCGCCATCGAGGGCGGAGCATGCTCGAGACTCCGCCGAAGTTGGCGACAGCTTATTGCCCACCCGTGTCCGAGTTCAGTGAATTGGCAATAACCGAGTAGTGCTACTGCAGATCGGTGACGCCGGAGCATTCGGGTGCGCGCAGCGTCAGCAGTCCGTGGTTGACGGCACTGATCGTGATCTTCACCTTGCCGCGGCCCGGGATGTCGTCGATCCGATAGCCGCTGTTGTCACCGAGCGTGTGATACGAGTGGGCGTAGTAGGTGTGCGTCGCACCATTGGACAGTTGGGTTACGACGACTCTCGTGTCGGAGGTGTAGAGAAAGAAGCTCTTGCTGTCGCCCCACAGGGTGAATGTGTTCTCGCCCTGTCGCCGCTGGACGGTTACGCCCGCATTGGAGGGGAGATCGATGATGTTGGGGTTGAGGCTGAAACACTGCATCCCGACCTGGCCGACGACCACTTCATCAGCCGCGGCGTGCCCAGCCCCGATCGTGGCTGCGGCTACCGCGCAGGCACCGACGAGCCCTGTGGTCATTCTGCGTGTCATCGAACGTCGAATCATGGTGTGCCTCCTCGAGAATGTGGGGCCGTGGACGTCGGCCCCGTCATGATTCACGTCGAATTGCAGCGACAACTCGTTAGCGCGACTAGCCGACCGTGTCGCGAACGTTATCGGCGCTAGCCTTTTCGGCGGTATTCGACGCCCGATAGACGACGATTGTCGCGATTGCCGTGCCGAGGAAGACCGCGTTGTAGGGATATACCGTGAACCATTCGAGCCAACTGATTCCGTGTTTGAAAAACAGTCCGATGAGATAGGCGTCGGGAACGGTCTTGTTGACGAACCAGATCGGATGCGCGAGATAGGTGCGCCATGAGAACGCCACCAGGATCAGGCCTATGCACGCCGCACCCGCCAATGTTCGACGCAGCGGTGACAGATCAACGCGGAGCACCAGATTCACGCAGATCACCATGATCGGCACGAACCACACCCAGTGATGTCCCCACGACATCGGCGAGATCGCGCATGCCGTCATGCCGACCATGCTCAGTGCGAGCAGTTCCTGGCCGTGACGGTGCGCGAGTACGGCCGCATACATACCCAGCGCGAGCGCTGCGAGGGCTAGGACACCCCACAGCAACGAGTTCGGCGCGTCGGTGTGGATGAGGTTGGCCAACCACCCGCGGATCGACTGGTTACCAACGGTTTGCGGTGCTCCGACTCGGTTGGAATCGAAGAGCTTGTCGGTCCAGTAGGCCCAGGATTCACTGGGCAGCACGATGAATCCGACGATGATGGTGCCGACGAAGCCTGCGATGACCCCGAACATCGCGCGCCATCGACGCAGAATTGCCAGGTAGAGGATGAAGATCAGCGGGGTGAGCTTGATACCCGCGGCGATTCCGGTGCCGATGCCCATGCCGCGGCTGTTGTCGCCCTTGGGTCCGTCGACACGCAGCAGGTCGGCCAGGATGATGAGCAACAGAAAAATGTTGATCTGGCCGTACCAGACCGTCGTGCGGACCGGTTCGAGCAGCAGCGCGACGGCGATCAGCGAGAGCGCGATGAGCCGCAACGGCCACGTCGCCTGCCTGCCGAGCGAGCGGAAGCACAGCATGATCACCAGGTACAGCGCGATGAAAATGCCTGCGGTCCAGACGATTCGGGCCGCTTCGAACGACATCAGCGCGAACGGGATGAAGATGATGGCCGAGATGGGTGCGTACGTGTAGTCCATCTGGCCGAGCAGTTTGGCGTCGTACAGGCTGCCGCCGTCGAGCACGGTTTGCGTTCCCGCGCGGTACACGTCGAGGTCGAGCTGGTTGTCGAAGAGTCCCCAGAACGGCGTCGTGAAGGGAACGATCACATCTTGCAACCACACGGCCACGGCGGCGACGAGCAGGAAGCCGACAGCCACGACCCAACGTCGTGAGGCCCTCACCATTGCCGGACTGTCACACGCGCGCCGTCTCGTCAGGATTCGACGTCGGCGAGGAGCTTCTCCGTCGCGGCAAGAAGTGCACAGGTCGCAACGCCGTCCATCGCGACGCGCAGGTCGTCGGTGCTGGGGAAGGTCGGTGCGAGCCGGATGTTGCGGTCATAGGGATCGTGCTTGTACGGGTAGGTCGAACCCGCGGCCGTCAACGCGATCCCGGCTTCCTTCGCAAGCTCGATGGTCCGCTTGGCGGCGCCGTCGAGGACGTCGAGGCTGATGAAGTAGCCGCCCTCGGGCTCCGACCATGCCGCGACCTTGGAGTCGGAGAGCCGGTCTTGGAGAATCTCGAGCACCAGGCGGAACTTGGGGGCGAGGATCTCGCGGTGCTTGGCCATGTGCGCGCGCACGCCGTCGGCATCACCGAAGAACCTCAGGTGGCGAAGCTGGTTGATCTTGTCCGGGCCGATCGTTGTGAACGCCAGATTGTCGGTCAGCCACTTCACGTTGGCCGCCGACGACCCGAAGAACGCAACGCCCGCTCCGGCGAAGGTGATCTTCGACGTCGAGCCGAACACGTAGACCCGGTTGGGGTGGCCCTCCTGCGCGGCGATGTCGACGATCGGCAGCGGGGTGGGCGGGGCGTCGACAAGCGTGTGGACGGCGTAGGCGTTGTCCCAGAAGACACGGAAGTCCGGCGCCGCGGGCATCGCCATCAGGGCGCGTGCGACGTCTTCGCTGTAGGTGGCGCCGGTGGGGTTGGAGTAGGTGGGCACCGCCCACAGACCCTTGATCGACGGATCGTCGGCAACCAACTGCGCGCAGACGTCGACGTCGGGGCCGTTCGGGAGCATCGGAACCGGGATCATCTCGATGCCGTAGTGCTCGGTGATCGCGAAGTGACGGTCGTATCCGGGCGACGGGCAGAGGAACTTGACGGTCTCGCCGGTCGACGACCAGGGAGCGGGCGAGTCGGGGGTGCCCTTGAGCAGCGAGGACACCACCACCTGGTGCATCAGGTCGAGGCTCGCGTTACCGAAGGCGATCAGGTTGTCGGCGTCGACGGCGAGCAGTTCGGCGAAGATCGCGCGGAGTTCCGGCAGTCCGCTGACGCCGCCGTAGTTGCGGCAGTCCGTGCCGGAGGCGTCGCGGTAGTCGCCGAGGCCGGGCAACGACAGCAGCTCGTTGGAGAGGTCTAGTTGTTCCGGCGCAGGCTTACCACGGGTGAGATCCAGCTTCAGCCCTGCGGAGAGCAAACCCTCGTACAGTTTTTGCAGGTCGTCCTGGGTGGCGCGAAGTTCGTCTGCACTCATCGAGTGGTAGTTCAACGGAGACCTCTCGCCGAACCGGCGCCAGGCTCGATGGCGGCTTTCGGCACGCTTGCGGATCTGAACAAAGTTAGAGGACCCCGCGCACCCGAGAGAGCCCGTTGACCCTTGCTGCCTTCCGGCCCTGGGGGAGTTCACAGGATGCACGCCGCGCGGGATCCGTCGTCAATTGTAGCGAGCCTTCGCCGTGATGTGTCAGGGGGTCGGCGTGGCTGTCGCCCGGAAGCCGATCAGCGCAGGAGTCGCGGGAGCAGAGCGAGGCGGGCCGCGTAGTCGCGCGGCAGGTAGGCGGCGCGGCTGCGGGTCCAGTCCTGCCCGGAGAGTCCGTCATAGGTCGAGGGCATCGCGATACCTGCGGGCGCATAGGCGTCGAGTCCGTTGGCTCGCGTCGTGTAGACGGCGCGCCACAGATGGTCGGAGAACGCGATGATCCCGGCGACGTCGACGCGCGCCGACGGTCCGCGGAGTTGTGCGACCTTGGCTGCGACGCCGTCGGTGGAAAGGTAGACCAGCGTGCCGTCAGGCTTGCGATTCGGCGGGATCTCGACGACGCCTGCGGCATGGAACTTCGCGTGCAGTACGCGGGCGATCTCGGTCTGCGCGTAGATCGGGATGGCGCGATTGCCGCGCGTGCGGATCGCGGTTTCGGCTAACGCTTCGTTGACGGGGCCGGGTTCGCCGACCGTGCGCGTCGGGTCGACGCCGGGCGCGATGCGGTTGCCGAAGCTGTACGCGATGAGCAGGCTGAAGTCGCCCGCTGCGCGCGTCGGGGTGTGCACGGGATCAACGCCACGCTGTGGCGATGCGTGCGCCGGGGCGAAAGCGACCAACGACGCCATCAGGGCCAGGGCGATCGTCGACGCCGCCAGCGCTAACCGACGACTCGGTTGCAATGGACGTGCCGGCCGCGGGCGATGCGGATGCGGGCGGTTGGTCGCTCTGAACGCTGCCATCGTGTCGCTCCTGCCATGGACGGGGTGGGTATGTTCGACCGTCGCCGCGAGCAGCGTTCCGGCTGAACGCGCGTAACCATCCCAGGCGCAGGTGTCCGCGGAGTGAACGCCAACCGGATTCAGAGCAGTGACCTGCGGAAACGAAACGAGCCCGACGCTGACGTAAGCGCCGGGCTCGTTTCTGCTGCGGAGGATAGGAGATTCGAACTCCTGAGGGCTATTAACCCAACCCGCGTTCCAGGCGAGCGCCATAGGCCACTAGGCGAATCCTCCAGGCTTGGCGATAATAACGGCCAATCCACCCCAGACCCAAATTCGTGCGGTCGTCACCGGGCGTCGATCGGTAGCGTCGGAGGTGCTCCCTCGCCACGGAAAGGTCGACGCCATGCCCACATCCGAATCCCCCTACGTCGTTCTCGGCGCGACCGGCAATCAGGGCGGCGCGGTGTTGCACGCGCTGCGCGACGCAGGTAAACCCGTGCGCGGCGTCGTACGGTTTCTGGATTCGGACAGGTCGCTGGAGCTCGCGGACCGCGGCATCCCGCTCGCCGTCGCCGACATCGCGACCGGAAAGGGGCTCGCCGACGCCTTCGCCGGGGCCGCCGGGGTCTTCGCCCTGACGACGCCGTTCGAGTCGGGAGCCGACGCCGAGGTCGGTCAGGGCGAGAACATCATCGCGGCAGCTGAAGCCGCAGCCGTGCCGTACCTGGTGTTCTCGTCGGTCGCCGATGCCGATCACAACACCGGTATCCCGCACTTCGACTCGAAGTACGAGGTGGAGACGAAGCTCGCCGCGTCGAGCATCCCGCACACGATCGTCGGCCCGACGTACTTCTACGACAACCTGCTCGGCAGCCTCGACGCACTCAAAGCCGGCGTGATGCCGCTCGCCCTCCCCGCGGAGAAACCACTGCAACAACTCTCGCGCCGGGACTTCGGCCGATTCGTCGCGATGCTGTTCGACGCCCCGTCCGGTTTCGCAGGCCGACGCATCGACCTGGCCTCCGACGAAATCACCTCGAACGCGATGGCCGCCGCAGTGACTGCCGCGACCGGCCAGGAGGTTCACGCGGAATCGTATGACCCCGAACGTATTTCGTCGCCGGACATGCGGGCGATGTTCACGTTCTTGGCGACCAAGGGGTACAGCGTCGACATCGCGGCGCTGCACGCGGCCTATCCGCAGATCGAGTGGGAGTCGTTCGCAGATTGGGCGCAGCACGCCCTCGGCTGACCCGAGAATGTGTGTCGTATCGAAGGATGTGGGTACTGCAGCACACACATCCTTCGATACGACACACGTTCACTCTCTAGGGCCACTCCCCCAGGCTGGATTCGACGTCGAACGTCGACTGCAGGAACCCCCGGAGGCTTGCATCGGAGTCGTCGGCGGTTCGAACGGCGGTGTACGGCAACACGAATTCGCCGAGCGTCGTGTCGTACGACGCCGCGGCGGGGTGCACCTTCGCGTCCGGGTAGCCCTCGTAGACGGGATACGAGTAGGAGTAGAAGGCCCCCTCGTCGGCCCCACCGGGCCAGAACCCGGCGCTGGAGACCTCCTCGCAATAGGATTCGACCATCACCCGCTCCGGACAGTTGGGGACGACGCCGGAGAACAGCGGAGCGGGACGGCCGGAGAATCTGGTGACCGCGAGATCGAATGAGCCCCAGAAGAAGTGAACTGGGCTGCACTTACCGCGCCACTTCCCACGGAACTCCGCGAAAACGCGCTGCGCGCTGACCAATTGGTGCCAGAAGAGCTTCACGGCGTCGGCGTCGTACGAGGCGTGGGTCGTATCTTGCGGAAACGGAATTGACTCGGCCACTTCGACGGGGCGGTCGTAGATGGGAACGCTGATGCCGAGCGATTCCAATTGTGCCAGATAGTCCGCGTAGAAGTCGGCGGTGGTGCGTGGCTCGAGACGTACCTGTCGCCGTTCGCCTTTCGTCGTCGTGATGTCGAGGACGTGGTCGGCGAAGTCGAAGACGACCTCGACGCCGTAGCCGTCGTAGGGCATCAACGACGTCGTGAGACCCACCGAGTTCACATACAGCGCGACCTGCCACCAATGATTCTCATTCGGGGCCAGCGCCATTCGGGTCTTTCCGACGATCTGACTCCACATGTGCACTGTGTCGCGGGTCTGCTCCCAGTCGGACACACGAAGCTCCGGCCATGATTCGAACGTTGCGGTTGTGGTCATTCGCTACTCATTCCCTTGTGCGACGCCGCGTTTCGACTGCACGACGCCAGATGTCGATGCTCAGTTCGGACCGATCCTGTTTCCCTTCTCGTCCCAGTGGGCACCCACCTTCTTGCTGGGCTGCACGCGCGGAGGCTCACCCGGCATCTTCGGGTAGCTCGGCGGGTAGGGCATGTCGCCGAGACCCTGAGCGTCGTCGCGTTCGACCATCTCCAGCAGCGGCTCGAGACCACGACGATGCGCGGAGATGTCGGCCATCGGATCACCCCGTCGGGCAACGAGTTCCGGGACGCTGCGCATGGTGCAGTCGTCGGGATCGACGTCGGCGAGCTCGGCCCAGGTCACGGGAGTCGATACGCGCGCGATTGCGTTGCGTCGCACCGAATACGGCGCGGCCATGGACCGGTCGCGCGCGTTCTGATTGAAGTCGACGAAGATCCGCTCGCCGCGATCCTCTTTCCACCACGAGGTGGTCACGGCGTCAGGGTCTCGACGCTCCAGTTCGCGCGCGAGCGCGATGCCGCAGCGTCGGGTCGCAATGAAATCCCAGCGCGGCTCGATGGGGATGAACACGTGAATTCCCCTGCCGCCAGACGTCTTTGGGTATCCGACGTAGCCGAGCTCGTCGAGTAGCGGAGCAAGGAGGTCGACGGCGACGCGTCGAACGTCGTCGAAGTCGGTGCCGGGCTGCGGGTCCAGATCGATGCGCAGTTGGTCGGGATGGTCGTTGTCGGCCGCGACGGTCGGCCAGGTATGGAACGTCACGGTTCCGAGGTTGGCCGCCCAGACGATCGACGCCGGGCTCGTCGGACGCAACGCGTCGCCGGTTCGGCCAGAGGGGAACGTGATTCGCGTCGACTCGACGAAGTCGGGCCGCTTCTTCGGTAGATGCTTCTGGTAGATCTCGTCGCCGTCGATGCCGTCGGGGAAGCGCTGCAGGAATGTCGGTCGATCACGGAGGGCGACGAGGAATGGACCGTCGGCACCGTCGTCGCGCGCCTGTGCGATTCGCTGGTAGTAGCCGACGAGATCTCTTTTGCGGCCACCGTTTTCGCCGAGCTCGGGAAAGTAGATCTTGTCGGGGTTGCTCATCCGGACGGCAACACCGTCGACGTCGAGTTCCTCGGCGGGCGAGCGGGATGCCATATCAGCCGTCTCCTTCGAGCACATCGTGAAGGTCGTAGGTCAGCGGGACGTCGAGTTGGTCGTAGCCGCAGCTCTCGGGATCGCGGTCGGGACGCCACCGCAGGAACTTGACGGTGTGCCGGAATCGGTGGTTTTCCATCTGGTCGTAGGCGACCTCGGCGACGAGCTCTGGTCTGATGGGTATCCACTCGCCCGACTTCTCCGATCGCCACCGCGTCGGCTCGCCCGGTGCCGGCTTGTCGGGATCGGTACGCATCGGCGCGAACATCTCTTCGAGTTCGATTCGCTTCTTGTCGGTGAACGCACCGGCGCCGCCGACCATGTGAAGGTCTCCCGAATCGGTGAAGAGGCCCAACAACATCGAGCCCAGACCGGTTCCGCTCTTGTGCACTCGGTAGCCGATGACCACACAGTCGGCTGTGCGCTTATGTTTGACCTTCAGCATCTCGCGCTTGCCCTCGACGTATGCCGAGCCGAGCCGCTTGGCGACCACGCCGTCGAGGCCCGCGCCCTCGAATGCGGAGAACCAGGTGCGCGCGGTGTCGGCGTCGGCGGTGACGCGGCTGACGTTGAACCGCCTGCCCGGCTTGTGCGCACCCACCGCCTCCACGAGCGTGTCGCGGCGTACGGCGAAGGGCTCGTCGACGACGCTGCGGTCGCCGAGTGCGAGCGCGTCGAATCCGATGAAGATCGCTGGTGTCTTCTCGGCGAGCATCCGCACGCGTGAGTCGGCGGGGTGAATGCGCTGCGCGAGCGAGTCCCAGTCGAGGCGGTGCACGCCGTCGATCACGGACGGGACGCCGACCTCGCCGTCGAGGACCACCTTGTCGGGGAGTTCGGCGCGCGCGGCGTCGACGATCTCGGGGAAGTAGCGCGCGAGGTCTTTGCCTCCGCGCGAACCGATGTAGACCTCGTCGCCGTCGCGAAAGACCAACGCACGAAAGCCATCCCACTTGGGTTCGTAGGACCACGACGGCTCACCGTCTGGTTGTTCCGGCACCGCTGAGACAGCCTTGGCGAGCATCGGCGCGACGGGAGGCATGACCGGTAGGTCCACCACCCCATACTCCCCATTGCACGACGATCCCGCAATGAGCCGCGCGTCCCGCGCTGGTCGAGCTCCCCGAGCCGCGTGGCGCAGGTATATCGAGAGCCCGGCCTACGCAGCCTCAATACGCGTTGAGGTACTGCGCTCTCGAGTCGCCGCTCGACCAGCGTATGGTGGCGCGCACGATTCATAGCCAGGTGTAGTTGCCCTCCGCAAGGCCGTAGCTCTCGTTGCGTATGACTTTTCCGGTCAATTTACGTAGCACAGATGCCATCCGGGTGTACATTGCTGACTTGGTTACGACAGCATCAAATTTTGAACCCATTTTTATGTACGTTTCCGGGTTGGTGTGGACGTCGACGAGATTCCACCATTGGTGCTCGGTCTCGGCCTTACCCTCGAACACTCGCCCGCTAATTTGCTGCAGCGATTCTCCGTAGCCCCAATCCAGTTTAGGTACACGATCGCGAGTGTCACGGATGTGAATCGACGGGGTATCCGACCAGACAGCTGTCGACAATGGTGAGCCAAACGTGACAATTCCGATGACGTTTCTCCGCTTGATACGAGCCGCGTTGATAACATCGATTCCGCCTTGGCTGTATCCGACGAGCAGGATTTCTACGTCTGGGTTACCGGTTTCGGAAATGGCGTTGTCGATGGCTGCGAGTACATCAATGTCGGGCACGAACAGCGATGCTCCAACGTTCTCCGCCGCCGACTGTTGCGCATCAGATGCGAAATCGGTGCCAGCGACATACACGATCAACCGCCTGTCGTGGTCGACATCACTCAGGACCTCCTGGACGTAAATCGGCGCGTACTTACTGGTTTTGTCCCATAGCGTCTTGAATAACTCAGATGTCGACTTCGGTGGCACGGTCTTCGGAGTGCTCGAACCGGAATTGTCTTCACCAGCCCGAGAAGGCCTTGGGGCGGGAGTACCGGTGATCTCCACGATCTGGCCGAACAAGGTTCGCTGATAGCCGTTAAGGAACTCGAGTGCAATCTGTGTGCCGATTCGAACACCGCTGAAGCCCTGACGCTCTAGAGCTGCGTCAAGTTGCCTGACGATATTCTCAATTTGAGCGATGGACTTGCTGACGGTGACCAGGGCGTCGGCTACCACGTGCATTGCGTAGGTACGCACGAGGTAGCGCTGCAGGGTGCTGTTGTAGCCATTCAGCTCCGGAGCGAAATCGGCTTCGAGTGCCGCGACCTTATCCTTGTAACCGCGCGCATAAATGGACGAGTCGTTCTTGACGAGTTCGGCCGCAATCACGGCCGTCGGATTCGACCCGGTGGCGAATATGAGTGTGCGTGCTTGTCCAGGTTCCAACCATGTCAATGCCTCGGTGTTACGCACATAAACGTCCTGAATCTGGGTTGCCCGACCACCGTGGCCGTCGTCG
Source organism: Gordonia sp. 852002-50395_SCH5434458 (assembly GCF_001665905.1). Taxonomy (NCBI): domain Bacteria; kingdom Bacillati; phylum Actinomycetota; class Actinomycetes; order Mycobacteriales; family Gordoniaceae; genus Gordonia; species Gordonia sp. 852002-50395_SCH5434458. The sequence continues at coordinate 21,464 of NZ_LZTC01000031.1, read as the reverse complement.
ACAACAACGGTTATCCGCTCTGAGTAGGCGTAATACTTTATAGATCCGTAGCTGGCGTAACCGACTGGCGTGTAGACGATCACACCGTCCTGGAGCACTGCGCTCCCTCCGTTTGAGGCGGTGAGCGAGACCACCGACACGTCATCGAAGTCATCGTCGGCAAGGGTCAGGATGAACTCGGCATCTGCGACGAACTCTCCTTCGGAACCGGGGACAGAGGTAATAGTGGCCACCGGGTTCTGGTTGTAGAACGGAACGTGGAGGCTGACCGGTACCTTCACGGACCCGCCATCCTGCCCGTCGTCGACGATGATATCGAACGCGGCGTCGTAAGCGCCCTCATGTGCGAGAACGAGATCGGGGATATAACGCACCACCGTTGGCCCACTTTCAGGCCGAGCGACTTCGACTGCGCCCGCTGAAGGCGTAGTGGCGCTGTACCGGACCTGGTCGAACCCGATCCATCCCGAGTACTGGCCCCAATCTATGTCCGATGCAGTGACGAGATAGGTGCGATACCCGAGAGCGCCGCGCGGGTCTTCCGTCTCGCTGACCTGGACCTGCGGTGCGTTGTTCACCTGAATGAAGTCGATGTCGATCTGACCGGCGAGGCCGGTTGGGGTGCCTTTACCGTCGGAAGCGCCCACCACGAACAAGTCCGACACCTTACCGTAGTGAAGGTAGTAGCGGTCGGTGACGGTGTAGGTGAACGTGTCGTCGGCGTTGTGAGTGATCATTCCGCGCGAAGGTTGCGTCAGTACTGAGTAACTGATCAGGTCGTGATCGGCATCGGTTACCGCCGGACGGAACGTCACCGACCGACCGTCGGCGGAGCGCGAAACTTCCAGCAGCTTTCCAGTAGGTGCCTGATTGGTCACCGCGGGAGCATCACGCAGTGGGATCGCCGGTATCCCTTCGGCGGGGGAGTTCGACCTCGGGCCTGCCGGCATGCGCATGATCGAGCCAAGGAGCACCACCGACCCATCGTCAGCTTTGGGCGCCTGGACGGTGACCATCTGCCAGCTGCCGGGAACTGAACTGTAAGTGCCGGATTCGCCAGCTGCGAGCACGTCGAAGCTCAATATCTGGCCTCCGGGAGTCGACCTGGTGATGGCGATCGATGCGGTGCCGTCGTTAAAGACCTTCACTCTGCCGTCGACAACGGCGTAGCTTACGCCTGCGCTGACCGGATTCGCGTAGGTAACCGCGGTGAACACGCTGTTATCGCCAGCGTCGACGAATCGGTTGTCGGGATCTTCGGCGTGATAGTCGGGTATGGACGAGCCGCTAAGCGGGATGTAGTCGAGGGGGGATTCTGTTGCGCTGCCGACGGCTATAGTGTCGCCGAGCAAGGTTGACGGGCTGACGGTGATGCGGCCGACGACCGTGGGTGCGCCGTCAGTTCGAGGCGTCTGCACCGTGTAAGCGGTAAATCCCAGCGGACTGGCCTCGCTCGCGCGAGGCATCTTGTAACTCTCGCCGGACTTGATGACCACCAGGCCCTGGCTGGAGTAGGTGGGGAAGTACAAGTTTACGATTGCGACGTCAACGGCGCTATTGTTATGCAACGTAAAGGCACCAGAGCCGTCATCCGGAACGCTGTAGGTCAGTCCAGGTGGCGGCGGGCTACCTTCAAACCCGGAGCCCCAATCGTTGTCGCCATAGTTCCAGAACCGGTTGTCGGGGTCTGCGGCCTGTTCGTTGGTGGTGAGAGTTGATGATTCCGCGTAGTAGTATCCGGCCTCTTCCTGCGTCACGTCCAAGCGCATTGGTTGCCGTGATGCGCGGGCTCCCAGTGTGATGGTTCCCAGCGCGAGAGCCGTTTCGGTCACGGTAGGCACAGAGGCGCCGTCAGCAGATGCGCTCGGATCGACCGCGGAGACCACGACATCTTGTCCAGAAATGGACGCAAGACTGTCTATTTCAGATTCAGTACGCCATTCCGTGTGCCCGATTGGCTGATCTAGTCCCGACACGACATCCACGGGGTCCCCGGATGCGGCTGGCAGAGGCACTGACTCCGAAGCTGACTGTCGTTCTGCTGCAACTTGATTTGAAGATGCAGTGAATTCCGAGCCTATTCGGCCGCCAGCGCTTAATGCGCGCCCAGTAAGCGTAGAGGCCGAGGCGTGGCGATCGTAAGGGTCGTTCTGGCTGGTTTCAGGTCCGGACTTGGCCTCGGCCTCATGGGACTCGCTCTCGTCGGTGAGTCCGACTGGCCCCATGCCCGTCTCGGTAGTTGGTGCCGGTGCGGCATCTCTGGGAATCGACCCGGCGGGACTAGCACCAGTAGCGACTTCGCTCGGCACGGTCACGCTGGAGGGGTTCAAATCGGGTTCGGAATCGATCGGCGACGACCCCGCTATATTTCTGGAATCCGTTGCGGGAGGATCGCCGTCGGAAATTTCCGTACCCTCCGAGGGGTCGGAATCGTCACTGCTCGAAGAGGCACTGTTTGGTGACTCACTCTGAGTTTCGTCGGCGGAGGCAATGCCGGGAGCGGCGGCGGTCAGTACCGCTGCGCTGAATCCCAATGCGACGGCAACTCGTCGGGTGTTACCGATGTGCTTAATGGCGTGCCTGGACATACGACCTCTTTACTCGAGTCGGGACGCACAAAAAGTACCAGCCGCCTGCGCACCTGCGTCGCGGTAGAACGCGCGCCAACGCAAAAGTTCCCCCATATAGGGGAACGCTGTCCTGGCACTTAGAAAATGTCTGTCGCGTGCCCACCAAACAGCTAGTCAAGATGCGCCTGAAGGTTCGAGTGTCATTCGGCGGTCGCGGCGGGTTTGTTTTCAAGACGCCTTCTGGACTCATAGGGGGGCTGCCGAGCAGAATTCCAACTGTTTGACTCACCGGGCGAATTAGGGTTGCGTGCCAATACATGCTCACGCAACGGTGGCTACCGCAACAACGCTACGACCCGCGCGGGGCACAGAAGACCCAGCAACTCCCACGTGCACCGCCAACTACTGATTTCGACTCGGCAGGTCGCTCCGCGAGCTCCATTCGCTGGTCGAGCCTGTCGAGACCACCGCTAGTGATTTCGACTCGGCTGCTCGCTGCGCTCGCGGCCGCTCAATCAGCGGAGAGGACCACCCACCCGCGGCGGTAGTGTCGTCTCCGATGTCCGCACACGAACCCGCTGCGCAGCCGGCGCTTGCTGCCGGGCGGTACGCGCCGTCGCCGTCGGGCGACCTGCACGTCGGCAACCTGCGCACGGCCGTGCTGGCGTGGCTCTTCGCCCACACCTCGGGCCGCCGGTTTCTGCTGCGGATGGAGAACCTCGACCGCACCGCGGTGGGATCCGATCAGCGACAGATCGACGACCTGCACGCCCTCGGGATCGACTGGGAGCCGCCGGTCGTGTACCAGACCGACCGGCTCGATCGGTACCGCGCGGTGATCGACGACCTGACCATGCGTGGCCGCACCTTCGAATGCTTCTGCACCAGACGTGAGATCCTCGAAGCCCCGTCGGCGCCGCACTCCCCACCGGGCGCTTATCCCGGAACCTGCCGACACCTCACCGCAGAGCAGCGCGAGAGCAAGCGCGCGGCCGGGCGTCCGCCCGCTATCCGGATCGTCTCCGACGTCGACGAGTTCAGCGTCGTCGACATCCTGCACGGCGAATACACCGGCGCCGTCGACGATTTCGTCATCCAACGTGGCGACGGCACGCCCGCATACAACCTCGCGGTGGTCGTCGACGACGCCGAGCAGGGTGTCGACCAGGTGGTCCGCGGCGACGACCTCCTGTCGTCCGCCCCACGCCAGTCGTACCTCACGACGCTGCTCGGGCATACCCCTCCCGTCTACGCGCATGTCCCGATGGTGCTCAACGACAAGCAGATTCGCTTGTCGAAGCGCGACGGGGCTGTCACGCTAGCCGACCTCGCCGCGCGCGGCGTCGGCACCGCAACGGTTCTCGACCACATTGCGGCATCGCTACAGCTGGCCGAGCCCGGCGAACATGTCACCCTCGACGACCTCGCTCAACGCTTCGATCCGACGAAGCTCCCGACGCAGCCGTGGATCCTCACCGAAGACGAATGGACCTGAGAGGCACTCACATCCGCGCTCAGGACGCGGTCGTCAACAGCCTGTCGAGCAGATCGTCGAGAGTCAGCACGCCGAGAACCTCGTCGCCCGCAGATACCAGCGCGATATGTGCGCGCTTGTCGCGCATGCGCGCCATACCCTCGTAGGCCGGCAGCTCGGCAGGCAGGATCAACACGTCTCGGGCAAGGTTGGCTGCCGTGACATCGGCAGCCGCATTGAGACTGTCTCGGACGTGCACCACACCGATCACCGAGTCGCGGGTCAGGTTCTCTTCTGCCCCTGCGCGCACGACGAGCAGTCGAGAGTGCCCCGTCTGACGCGAAACCTCTTGAATCCCAGCAGGAGAAGCATCCGCGGGAACACCGTCGAGTGCGCCGTCGCCTACGACGTCGCCCACCGCGAGCGCCTCCGTGGCCAACGCCGCACTGAGCCTGTTGTGATACTCGTCGTCGAGCATCCCGGTCTCGGCGGAGTGGTCGACCAGCTGTCGCAACGTGGCCGAATCCTGTCCGGACGACACCTGGTCGACTGGCTGCACGCCAACGCGACGCAGGCACCAGTTGGCGAGTTGGTTGAGCACGACGAGCACCGGGCGCACCACCCACATGAAGGCGCGCATCGGAATCGCCAGCAGCACAGCCGATTTCTCCGGGTGTGCGATGGCCCACGACTTGGGTGCCATCTCGCCGACGACCAGGTGAAGGAAGGTCACGATGATCAGCGCGAGTATGAATCCCGCGACGTCGGCGATCCACAGCGGCGCGCCGAGTGCTTCGATCCCCGGCGTGATCCAGTGATGCACAGCGGGTTTGGTCACCGCGCCGAGCGCAAGCGTGCAGACGGTGATACCCAACTGCGAACCGGCCAGCAGCACAGACAGTTCCGACGAGCTGCGTAGCGCGGCTCGCGCGGCACGACTGGTCTGCGCGGCATCTTCGATACGGTGCCGACGAGCGGCGATCAGCGCGAACTCGACAGCGACGAAGAACGCGCTCGCCGCGATCAACGCGACCGTGACCGCGAGTACGACCCAGGGGTTACTCATCGGCGTCTCCGGACTCGGTGATGACGAGGTGGACGGTCGCGGGCACGCGGCGCCTGACCTGCGTCACCGTTGCGGTCACCGTCGGAGCAGCGACAGCGAAAGTGGCGTCGGCAAGCGGCAATTCGACGCTGTCACCGACCTGCGGCAGTCCGCCCGACGTCGAGATCACGAGTCCGCTCAGGGTCTCGTAGTCGCCTTCGGCCACCTCGTGTCCGATCACTCGCGACACCTCGTCGAGGTGCGTGTCGCCACGTGCGAGCCAGCCGTCGTCCGTCAGCTCGATCGGTTCCGACGACGTCGTATCGTGCTCGTCGTCGATCTCGCCGGTGATCTCCTCGGCGATGTCTTCGACGGTGATGATGCCCGCGATTCCGCCGTATTCGTCGATCACGACAGCCATCTCGTCATCTGAGCTGGTGTCGAGGCGTTCGAGCACCGCCGGAAGCGGCAGCGTGGTGGGCACGATCGCGGCGGGACGCGCGAGATCGGCTGCGGTAAGGCTCGTTTCGTCGAGTCGTTCGAGCAGATCGTGCAGGTGCACGATCCCGACGACGTCGTCGGGGTTCGTTCCCACGACGGGATATCGCGTGTGCCCCACCGCCATCAGGTCGCGAACCTCCGACAGCGAGGTATCTGCTGCGACGAAGTCGACGAGGGGCCGGGGCACCATCGCGTGCTCCGCTGTGCGAGTGGGAAAGTCGAGGACACGATCGAGGAGGGTCGACAGTTCGGCAGGCAACTCCCCGACCTCGCGCGACTCGGCGACGATGTGCTCGAGGTCGCGCGGCGACGCGGAGTGCTCGACGTCGTGCACCGGCTCGATGCGCAGCGCTTTGAGCAGAAGGTTCGACGCGGCGTCGAACAGCGAGATGACCGGACCGAACACCTTCAGGTAGATCGACGTCGAGAGTGCGAGTCGACGCGCAACCGGCTCGGGGCGCGCGATCGAGAGGTTCTTGGGGAACAGTTCGCCGAACACCATCTGCACGACCGTCGAGAACAGCACGGCGAGCACGGTGCCGATGGCCACGCCAACGGCTACCGGGATGCCGACGTCGCCCAACAGTTCGCCGACGCCACTGCCGATCAGCGGCTCGGCGACGTAGCCGACGAGTAGTCCGGTCACGGTGATGCCGAGCTGTGCACCCGAGAGCATGAAAGAGGTTCTGCGCGTCACCGAGAGTGCGCGGGCTGCCGCGGCGTCGCCGTCTGCGGCGCGGGCCTTGAGTCGCGACCGGTCGACGGCCATGTACGCGAACTCCTGCGCCACGAAGTAGCCGGTCAACGCGGTGATGGCGAAGACGACGAGAATTCCGATCACGATTCCGAGGAGGATCATCATGCGATCACCTCGTCGCGGACCGTCGGAACATGAACCGACGTGTCAGGAGTTGTGAATGCCCCCGAGTGGGGGCTGGATCGTCGAGGTTTCCGTTTTTTGCGCCGAGCGCGGTTCATCGTGTCTTTCTGTCGGGAGGATTCGAAGCTGGAACGTCAGAGTTCAGGATACGTCAATGTCAACGAAACGGACATCGCGATGGTTCCCGGTCTGCAGGACCGTCCTCGAGGCCGAGCCCCAATCCCACTTCGGTCTCCTACAGTCGCGGCGCTGCAGCGTTAACGTTTGTGTCGTGGCGTCGCGTGAAATCGACAACCAGATCGCCGAACTCGGTGGACTTCTACAGGCTCAGGTGGATGACCTTGCCCTACTCATCGTTGCCGCGATCCACGCTGAGGTCGAGTTCTATCACGCAGACAACGCCGTTTCCGGCGACTCGCTGTTTGCTTCCGCCCGCGACAATTTGAGTCACGTTTTCCGCTCGCTGGAAGGCACCACGGGGCCCGATCTGTCGTCGGCCGTCGAGATCGGTCGGCTCCGGGCGGAGCAGGGGGTGCCGTTGGCGTCCGTGATGGACAGTTTCCGAATTGCCGCTCACCAGATTTGGCAATCCCTGAGTGGAGCGATCGCAGGTATGTCAGCCGACGCAGCCTTGGCACTTGCTGCGACCGAGAAGATCTGGTCTGCCCAGGACTCCTACACGGAAGCGATGTCGGGGGCATATCGCGATCACGCAACAGCCCGTGCGATCGACGACGAAGCAGAACGCGCTGCGCTGGTCGAGGCGCTGCTCGAGGGACACCACCTCGCGGATTACACACGCTGGGACATCGCGCGCATGCTGGCGATCCCGGCGCAGGGACCGTATGTCGTCGTCGCGGCGCAACCGCCGATGCCGGGCCGGATGCCGCTACCCGATATTGCCGGACGTCTGCGAACGGTCGACGTCTACTCGGCGTGGAGGCTGCTGCCGGACGTACACATCGGGCTGGTGCACGTCGGCTCGCGGAACGCATATCGCAAGGTTGTCGAACTACTCGGTCGGGTGGCGAACACCCCGGTGGGGGTGAGCCCACAGTTCGACGATCTCACCGACACCGCCGTCAGCATGCGCTACGCACGGCTGGCCATGCAGTCAGTTCCCTCGGGAATGCTGGTCAAGGAGTTCGACGACTCGGTGCTCGGTGTTGCTGCGGTCAGCGCACCGGATGTGACGCGCAAGATCGCCGAGGTGGTCCTGGGCAAGTACGACTCGCTTCAGGACGCCGACAAGGAGTTGTTGGCAGCCACGTTCCGCGCATGGATGCTCGCCAACGGCTCTGTTGATGACGCGGCGGAAGCGCTCTCGTGTCATCCGAACACGGTCCGTTATCGTCTGCGCCGGATCGAGCAGGTGACGCAGAGATCTCTTCGCGTGCCAAAGGAATTGACGGAGTTGTGTCTGGCATTCGAAATTGCGGACCGACTCTGATACGAGCGGTCGTGTCGAGAAGTCGCGGGCACGATCGAGGCGTGCCCACGCGGCGCGGACAGCTGCATCTTCCGTTGTGGCTGAAGACAATATAGATCCAGGGATTTCGGATTCGCGGACGTATACGACGCTGGATGGCGGTCGTTAGCATTCTGTGGCAGCCGACGCTCCGCGTGCGTGCACTTGGCTGCTGAGACAAAGCCGCCGCGCTGACAAATCGAGAACTCTGTTTCGGTCTTGCGCTACGAACATTTTCACGACCCGCGGAAGGCACGATTGAAAGTGACTGCTGCTGCAGTGGTATTGGCTCCGCTGGCGGTGATGATCTTGCCATTCGCTCTTGACTGGTACCACCGAACCGTCGTAGGGGAAACCCTCGACACGATCGATTCAAGAAGTGCGATCTGCACTACGGAAAGGCTGTCGATCATGGATGCACAGTCGGAGAATCCGTCCACCCTGCAAGCGAGAGTGTTCCTGGGCGAGTTCGAAATGCTTGCCGCAGCGTTGATCAAGCAACTCGACGCCGTCGATGTGCCGGCGAGCGAGAGGCGGGCACTGCTCACCGAGCTGTTCAACGTGCGCGCTCAGATAAACCGGCTTCAGGCGGCGTACCACTTCCCTGTCGACGACCGGCCCGCGAAGTCACCGCAGTAGGAGCAGATACTTGTCGGCCGACTCGGCCCCAAGCAAGATACCCGCTTGGTCGGCAATGGGTGATATGAGCCGATCGTCGGCATGTGATTTGTATTGGCGGACAAGGGAATCTGATGATCTTTAGGACCTTTGACCTACCGCGACAAAGTCCGACGAGCGTAGTTTCACTAGTGCATGGGAGTTACGCACTCACCGACGACAGCAACCGACGATCGAGAACCCGGATCGGGGTTCGATCGAGTTTTGACCAACCTGCGAAGTCGAAAGGTAAGACATGTCAACGAATTCAGAATCTACAACTGCCAGCGAGGTCAACAGTGACACGTTGGTTGATGTACGCCTGGACGACCTGCGAAATTTCATCAACAGATTTCTCGACTCCGTGGCCTCAGCCGAGAGGGAGAATCATGAGCAGGTGCAAGCCCGCATTGCCGAGGCCGCCGAAGCAACCGAGAGGGTAGCCGGGGACCTGAAGGTGAAGAGTGATGCGGCCACCGCCGCGGTGACCTCGCATTGGCAGTCATTCACAGATGCATTGTCGGCCAAGAAGGCTGAGGTTGACGCGCAGATCACCGAGCGCGCTCAGGAGCGTGACGTCCGCCGTGCGCAGGAGGCTGCGGATAAAGCCGAACGCATTGCCGACGACTCGGTGAGCGTTGCACGGATCGCGATTCAGAACGCATGGGTGGCCGTACTCGACGCCATCGACGCCGCGCTCTATGCCAAAGATCTCACGGACCCATCAGCCACCCCGGTGGGCAAGGACGCCTGAGGATTCCTGGAAGGACATCATGAGTATGAATAGAATTGTCATCGCTGCCGTGGGTATCGCACTCGTGGTCGGCGCGGTGATCTTCAACAGCAAGCGGCGCACGGTCGATGCGACCACCATGGAGATCCAGGACGCGATGAGCGGACTCGACCCGGTGTCGCGGGCGGCAGTGATCGCCCGATTGGCCGCTGACAAAAAAGCACAGTGGGACGACAAGACAAAACTGGACGAAGAGACACAGCTGGACGAGAAGTAGCGACCGACGGGAAGCACCGACTGCGTACGGAGTGATATCGATATGCACCAGTGAGTGAGCAGCGCGAGCGGACGGATCGCGAGCGGATCGATCCACAGAGTCGATTCGCGGAGCGCCGTCGTCGACTTCATGAGGCCCGGTCGGGTCGGATCACGACCGCGATCGCTGATCGATTCACCGAGATCGACGGCGGTACCGCGGGCACCCTCGTGTCGGTCGAGCTGTTCACCACGGTGATCCCGTTGATCATCCTCGGATTCGGATACTTTTCCGGGTTCGCCTCCAACGCCAGCCCGGGAACGGTGTTCATCCGGGAAACCGGGCTACATCACCCGCTCGACGACCAGGTGCGCGAGGCCTTCGGTAACTCCGCAGGATTGCGATCGAGTTGGACCATATTCGGCGTCGCGGGTTTCCTGGTCTGGGGAATCCCCATGTCGATCACCATCGCCGCCATCTTCGGAAAGGCGTGGCGTCGGGAACAATTCGGAATCGGCCAACGTCTCCTCCGCGGCGCCATCTGGTTCCTGCTGTACCTCGTGATGCTCGCTACGCGCGAATGGCTGACCTACACCGTCGGCACCGGCACGACCACGCACGCGCTGATGTTCGTCGTCGGGCTGCTACCGGTGTGGATCTTCTGGTCGCTGACCCCACCGCTCTTGGTCCGCGACGGGGGTCGAGGTCTGCGCTATCTTCTCCTGGCCGGGTTAGCCGGGGTTGCCGTCGATGGTGTCGTCCTGCCACTCGCCTCGCGAGTAGCGTTTCCGGCACTGCTTTCCGGCTGGAACGGATTCGGCCCGATCGGGGTCGCCATGACGCTGATCCTGTGGTGCGGGGTGATCGGTGTCGGATGGGTGGTCATCGCATGCGTCGGTGCAGTCTTCTGGGAACGCATCACGCCGGAACACACGGTCCTCGAGTCGCAAACGGCCTGATCACCTAGCCATCGCGCAGCTCAGTCGTTGCGATTCCCCGCGTAGTACCGGCCGAGGAATTCGTCGCGGTAGGCGTAGTAGTCGCCGGACTCGATGGCTCTGCGCGCGCCGTCGACCATCTGCACGACGAAGGCGACGTTGTGCAGTGTCGCCAGCGTCGCGCCGAGCCCCTCCTTCGCCTTGAACAGGTGGTGCAGGTAGGCGCGCGAGTACTGCGAGGTGTAGTTGGTGACCTCGGGATCGAGCGATCGGAAGTCGCTGCGGTATCGCGCGTTGGTGATGTTGTAGCGGCCGTCGAGCGAGTAGATGGCGCCGTTGCGCGCGACCCGCGTCGGCGAGACGCAATCGAACGTATCGGCGCCGTTCTCGATCGCGGTGAAGATGTCGTCGGGTTCACTGATGCCCAGTAGATGCTTCGGCTTGTCTTCTGGCAGTTCGGAATTCACCCAGCCGACGATCGTGCCGAGATTGGCCTTCTCCAAAGCGCCACCGATTCCGAAGCCGCCGAAGCCCTTTCCGCCGGAATCCTGGTCGCGCCGCGAGAGTTCGGTCAGGTCGCGGGCCGCCTTACGTCGCAGGTCCTCGTACTGAGCGCCCTGCAGCACACCCCACAGCGACTGCTGAGGTCGATGGCCACGCTCGACGGAAAGCCGATTGTGTTCTGCCAGACAGCGAATCGCCCACTGCCGAGTGCGTTCCAGCGAATTTTCCTGGTAGCCACGGGTGTTCATCAGCGTGGTCAGCTCGTCGAACGCGAAGATGATGTCGGCACCGAGTTGGTGCTGGATCTGCATCGACAGTTCGGGCGTGAACCGATGCGACGACCCGTCGAGATGCGATTTGAAGGTGACGCCGTCGTCGTCGACGCGGGAAAGTCGTTCGCGCCCTTCGGCGATCTTCTCGTCGTCCTGCTCGCCGGTCACGTCCATCGAGATGACCTTCTTGAAACCTGTGCCGAGCGACATGACCTGGAACCCGCCGCTGTCGGTATAGGTGGGACCCGACCAGTTCATGAAGGCGCCGAGGCCGCCCGCGGCGTCGACGATCTCGGGTCCCGGCTGCAGATAGAGGTGATAGGCGTTTGCGAGCACGGCCTGCGCGCCGAGCGCGGCGACCGCCTCGGGTAGGACCGTCTTGACCGTCGCCTTGGTTCCGACCGGCACGAATGCGGGTGTGTGGATCTCGCCGTGCGGCGTCGTGATGACTCCGGTGCGGCCGAGCGAACCGTCGAGTCGCGTGCCCACCGCGTAGGAATGGTCGGGACGCAGGTGCAGACCGGTCGGGTTGGTGTCGGGAGCGTCGATGTCGGGCGGGGTCACCGACCGATCTTCGCAGGTCGAGCGGCCTGAGCTCAAACCAGCTTCCGACGAGGCGTGCTGACGCGAAGCGCGGATTCGCTACGGTGAGTCCATGACGCGCGGAACGAACCTCAAGGTACCCACCCGTATCGTGCTGGCCTGCTGCGGCGCCCTCGGAGCTGCGTCTCTGGTGCTGACCGGCTGTGGCACCGAACAACAAGCCGACACGTCGAGCACAGCGGCGACGCAGGCGAGCAGTTCGACGAGCCCCGTCGTGGTCGGCGGCCCCCGCCCCGGAACACCGACCACCTCCCTACCCCCCGAGACCGCCGCAGGCACCAAGGAGTGCGACAAGATCTCCGGACCCGACGGCGCGCTGACCGTACAGATTCTCGCCGGCGACGTGAGTTGTGCCGACGCCATGACGCTCGCCAAGTCGTACGGACCCAAGATTTCCAGTGGTGAGCCGCAGGACGTCGACGGCTGGTCGTGTGCCCCGGCTACCGGAAACGGCCTGCTCGCCGCGTGCGAGAAGGGCTCGGACAGAGTTGGCTTCGCGCCGTAGGGCCCCCGCCGACTTGACCCTCACGCGACGTCAGGCAGCAGAGTCATCGGCGTGAGCGAAGGAAATGCCCCGTCGTCGGGCGACCTCACCGTCGGTGTGGTCGCCGGTCTCGTCGGTGTCAGTGTGCGGACGTTGCACCATTACGACCAGATCGGTCTGGTCACCCCGACGGGCCGCACGCCCGCGGGATATCGCGTGTACGACGACGGTGACGTCGAGCGCCTGCACCAGGTGCTGACCTACCGGGAGTTGGGCTTTCCACTCGAGCAGATCGCGACCCTGCTCGACGATCCGCACGCAGATGCGCTGGGCCACTTGACCACCCAGCGCGATCTGCTCAATGAGCGGATCGCTCGCTTGCACCGGATGGTTGCAGCAGTGGAGGACATGATGGACGCGAAGAAGTCAGGGATTCAATTGTCAGCCGCCGAACAGAGCGAGATCTTCGGCGACGATTGGCTACCCGAGGAGTACTCAGCCGAGGCGCAGCAGCGCTGGGGTGAGACCGAGCAGTGGACGCAGAGCCAGCAGCGAACGGCGCAGTTCAGCAAGGACGACTGGCGCCAGATCAAAGCCGACGCCGACGCCTTCGAGGCACGCCTCGCCGACGCGTTGGGGCGCGGCGTCGAACCCGGTTCTGCCGAGGCCGACGACCTCGCCGAGCAACATCGGGCGAGTATCGAGAAGTTCTACGACTGCAGCTATGAGATGCAGGTCTGTCTCGGCGACATGTACGTCGCCGATCCGCGGTTCGCCAAGCACTACGACGACGTCGCGCCTGGTCTCGCGGTGTTTTTGCGCGACGTGATCCGCGCGAACGCCGACGGTAAGTAGCTCAGCCCAGTTTCTCGGCTACCCGCTCGAGCGCGGCGACGCGGCTGCCCTTGACCAGCACCGCGTCGCCGTTGCCGAGTCCGGCGAGTGCCGCGACGGCGGCGTCGATGTCGGCGACATGGGTGGCTGTCGAGCCGTAGAAGGGCTCGTCGACGGCTATCACCGCGATGCCGAGCGACTCTGCCTGGAGCGCGATCGCCTCGTGCTCGGCAGCTGAGTCGTGTCCGAGTTCTGCCATCGTTCCCAGCACGGCGAAGCGTCGTCGAGCATCAAGGGCCGCCAGGGAGCGCAGCGCGGCCGACATCGACGTCGGGTTGGCGTTGTAGGCGTCGTTGAGCACGACGACGCCGTCTGCCGTGGTGGAGAGTTCCATGCGCAGGCCCGACAGCGCGGCCCCGAGGAACCCGGCGGGCATCGACTCGACGGGTACGCCGAGTCCGCCCGCGGCCGCCGCGGCGGCGAGCGCGTTGGACACCTGATGCTCGCCGCGCGCCGCGAGCGACACCTGCGTGCTGCCCCACGGCGTGTGCAGGCGGAACGATGCACGGAGCTGATCGTCGACGACGATGTCGGTGGCCACGACGTCGGCCGAGGGAGTGAGTCCGTAGGTCAGCACCTGGGCGGACGTGCGGGATGCCATTGCCGCGACGCGCTCGTGGTCGGCGTTGAGCACGGCGATGCCGTCGGCCGGAAGTGCTTCGACCAGTTCGCCTTTCGCACGTGCGACGGCCTCGATGCTGCCGAAGAGTTCGAGGTGTACACCCTCGACCCGGGTGATGATGCCGACGGTCGGGCGCGCGATCGAGCACAGCAGCTCGATGTGCCCGACCCCGCGCGCACCCATCTCGACGACTGCTGCCTCGGTGTCGTCTGGGGCGTTGAAGAGCGTCAGCGGGAGGCCGAGTTCGTTGTTGAACGACTTCTCGCTCGCGGCTGTGCGGAACGTGGTGGAGAGCAGTCCGGCCAGCAGATCCTTGGTCGACGTCTTGCCCACCGACCCCGTGATCCCGACCACTCGCTCGGGAAGTCGACGCCGAGCTGCGCGGCCGAGGTCGGCGAGTGCGAGCGCGGTGTCGTCGACGGTGATGGCCGGAGCGTCGACGCCATCGACAGGACCGGTCGCGGTGAGGTAGGCGCCCGCGCCCGCCGACACCGCGCCCTTGATGAAGTCGTGTCCGTCGCGAGCAGCGACGATCGGGACAAACAGTTGCCCGGACCGCACCGCGCGCGAGTCGATCGTCGCGCCGTCGACCGTCACGTCGTTTCCGACGAGTTGACCGCCAACCGCGTCCGCCAGCTCAGTTGCCTGCATGTGCACGCCTCAACGCTAGAGGAACGCGCGAAACACCCCGCACGCCGGGGAGAGCGCGGGGGAGCGTCGACGTATCGTGTGACCCATGTCGACTCCCCTGCTTCGCCTGGTTGTTCTCTACGGCGGTGTCTCCGCCGAGCACGATGTGTCCCGCGTGACCGCGGCGCACGTGCTGGCAGCAGCCGACCCGGCCAAGTACAGCGTCGTCCCGATCGGTATCGCGAAGAACGGCACCTGGGTACGCAACGACAAGGTGATCGCCTCGCTGGCCGACAACACGCCGCTGCCCGATGCACTCGACATCGCGGGCACCGTCATCGACCCGCTACGCGAACTGCAGGCCGACGCCGAGGGCGCGATCACCGTCGTGCTGCCGCTACTGCACGGGCCACACGGCGAGGACGGCACCATCCAGGGGATGCTCGAGCTGTTCAAACTCCCCTACGTCGGCGCCGGTGTGCTCAGCTCGGCGGCGTGCATGGACAAGGGCATGGCCAAGGTCGTTGCCGCGCAGGCGGGAATCCCGCAGTGCCGGTGGATCGAATACCGCGACGGCGTCGACGACCCGCGCACCGTGGCGTTCCGCGCCATCGAGGAGCTGGGCCTGCCGCTGTTCGTCAAGCCTGCCAACCTCGGATCGTCCGTGGGAATCACCAAGGCGCACAACGCAACAGAACTCGACGACGCGATCAACCTGGCGCTGCGCTACGACGACGTCGTGGTGATCGAGGAGTTCGTGTCCGGGCGTGAGGTCGAGGTTGCTGTGCTCGGCAACGAGAGCCCCGAGACGTCGGTGCCGGGCGAGATCATCTCCGGCAGCGAGTTCTACGACTACGAGGACAAATACATCACCGGCGCGGCCAAGCTGGTGATCCCGGCGCCGCTGAGCGACGAGGCGGTGCGCGAGGTCCGCGAGCTCGCAGCGAAGACGTTCCTCGCCATGCGGTGCGCGGGCATGGCGCGTGTCGACTTCTTCTACGAGGAGGACGGCCGCGGTTGGCTGCTCAACGAGGTGAACACGATCCCCGGATTCACCCCGGGGTCGATGTACCCGAAGCTGTGGCAGGCCACCGGGATCGCCTACCCCGACCTCATCGACCGCCTCGTCACGCTCGCGCTGGACGCACACCGTCGGCGCGTGGGGTTCTCGACGGAGCACTGAGGCCGTCGTTTCCCGCCTGACAGGGCGTGGGGACGTGCTCTATCCGAAGAGGCTCCAGACCTCTCCCGTTTTCAGTCATTTTCAGAGGCGCCCGGCGGCAAAAGCCCAGTTCGGATCGCCGAGACTGTTCGGAAATGACTGAAAACGGGAGAGCCGAGCGGCGCCGCTCGGTCCCAGACAGCGAAATACCCCCTCACCCGCGTAGGTGAGGGGGTATTTCTTGGCGGTGGCGGAGGGATTTGAACCCTGCGCAGATGACAAGGATGTCCTCCCGAATCGCTTTCACCAGCACAGATTCGACCACTATCAACCAGTCCAACCGTGCTCAACACTGACGAACTGTGCCCAAATTGTGCCCACGGCAGTCAGTCTGTCGTAGGTCACGGCTACCGTGCGAGCACCATTTCCTATCACCAGGAGAACCACATGCAGACACCCGACGAGCCGACGTGGGAGCGGCTGACCCAACTCACCGCCACCACGCGGTCGTACGCCCCGACACGATTCATCCTCGCTATCGCATCGCTCGTCGACGCCGACGCCATCCGCGGAGCAGTGACCACCGTCGACCTCGCAGGGCCGACTGTCTGGACGTCCGTACTCGTCACGGATACCGCACTCTGTCGCGTCTCAGCCTCGTTCGACGCCGAGCACTTCGACCGCGAGGAAGAGTCCCAACAACAATTCCGGTACAACGCCCCAGCCATGACACTGACGGAAGCGTGGACACGTCCGCTCGCTTCCGTGCGCGAGATCTCGATCGCAGACGTGTCTGGCGAGATCGATCGACAGAAGTGGTATCGGGTCGCTGGAATGAAACTCATTCTCGATGACGGAAAGCAGATCGAATTACCGGACCAAGGACGTCTTCACGACACTCGTGAGCGTGAGCAATCGGATGAGTTTCTGACGGCAGTTCGCCGCGGCGTTAGCTTCTGACTCGGTCGTCAGCGGTACCAGCGGCCGACCGCCGGCGGCACATCGGCGACCACGTACACCGATGACACTAGGCCTGTATGAGAGTCGCCCGTTACGCCAGCGTCAAGAACTGCGAGGGTCTCGTCGCTGCTCGCGTCGACGAGCCGAACGGACGTGTTGATCCCGGGGTGTACTGGCTCGACTCGAATCGACGAGTCCTCCATGTCCAGATGCCATTCCGAGCGTTCGCCACGCGACTTGAGGTAGTCCTCCACTCGCTCCGCCTCGAGTTCGACGCACAGGCACGAATGACCAGGATCAGAACCGGTGGGTCGGACTCGATAGAACTCGCCGTCGTACTCGACGGTGTGGCCGATCGGGTTCGCTTTCGCATTCAACCGATCGAGCTCGTGCGCAACCATCTCCGGGACCGTCGGGATCGGCTCACCATCGGGGACCGTGATGTCGAATTCATCGCTCATCGGACGAGGATCGCACGCACGAAGCGCCTGTCCTGCACGTTTCTGCGCGGTTCCCGCAAAAAAATATTTCCACTCACCGGCGAGTGGGGTGCCCGCCCCCTTTCTAGGATTTTCGGGGGGGTGGGTGGAGCGGTGACGCCCCCGGCCCGGAGTGGCGGGTCGGGGGCGTCGGTGTCGGCGCTGGCGGTGTCGTGGGGCTTCTCTCAAGGTGTGGCCCGTGGCCGGCCCTGGCCGCCATGCTGTCCGCGTGTCCCGGAATGGAGTGCGGGGGTGCGGTGAGTTTGACGCCGAGTCAGTAGAACCAGGCGGCTGGTTCGTCGAGGTTGGGTTCGGTTGCGTGGCCGACCTCGGTCATGGGTACGGCTGTTTCGTCGGGGACGGAGGCGAGGACGTCGGCCATGCCGGGGTCTGCGCTGATGAGGTTGACCCAGTGGCCGCGGCGGGATGCGGCGATCTTGCCTTTGCGGATTGCGTCGTCGACTTTGGTCTCGACCTGTTGTTTGGCGGCTGCTGCGGTGAGTCGTCGGCCTTCTGCGGCGTCTGCGCGCAGCGTCGAGAGGGTGTCGGTGTCGACGGCTTCTAGGCCGAGGCGTTTGGCTGCGGCGGCGACGGCGCTGGGTTTGGCGGTGTCGTCGACTGCTTCGCTGGCGAGGTTCTCGATGACTGCGAGGATCGCGTCGACGTCGCTGGTGTCGGTGTCGGCGGGTATGCCGAGCAGCTCGAACAGTTGGGCCGTCTGGTCTTTGGTGAATGTGAGTGCCATGGCGTTGTTCTCCTGTCAGGCCGTGAGGCTGATCTTCTTGGCCGCGTAGGGCTTGTCGACGGCGAACGCGGGTACGGCGTAGGCCTGCACCCATTTCGATCGGGTGGCGCGGTCGTCGTACACCTCGACGGTCAGGGGGGCTTCGAATCCGACGGTGCCGACCTGTCCGGCTGCGAGTGCCCATACGGTTCCGGCGGTGATCCGTGGGTTGCTGTAGAGGGTGACGCCGGCGCTCTTGAGCATGGCGTCGAGGCCGTCGCCGTAGGCGGTGCGTAGCTCGTGGGCTTGCTCGGGGTTGACTGCGACGAGGTCGTGGCGCACGCCGAGTTCCTGGAGGTCGGCGACGAGTTGCGCTTCGGACAGGTGGGCCGAGGGCCGGTCACCGGATGGGGTGAGGCTGTCGGCGGGTCCGACGAATACGAGGTTCTCCCAGTTGCCGTCGATGACGACGCTGTTGTTGGGGCTCGTGACCTTCGCGTTGAGTTCGGCGTAGGCGCGGGTGTCGATCTTGCGGGCGATGGTGTTGGCCAGCTGGGTGGTCTGTTGATCGAGGTAGGACACGTCGTTGCGGCGGATCTGCTCGTCGGTGATCTGGAATTTGCCGCCCCAGTCCTCGACGACTGCGAGTTGCGGGTCGGGATCGACACCCTCGACAACCTTGTATTCGCCTCCAGGTGAACGCTTTTCGACGTCGCTGCTGTAGAAGTCGGACGCCTGGATCACGCTGTAGAGCATGCCGCCACCTTCGACGGGCTTGCCGAGCTGGTGAAAGAACTTCGGTAGCAGAGTCTGGTCGTCGGCGAGCTTCGCGATGCGTTCCCGCAGGATTCTGGTGGGGTCTTTGAGGGCGACGTCGACGGACAGTCGCCGGCCGGACAGTTCGGGAATGAGTGCGCTGGGCATGGGTTGTGGCTCCTCGTCAGATCAGGGCGATTTCGGCGTCGGTGCCCGACGCGGCGGCAGTGATGGTGTAGCCGACGACGACACCAGTGGTGCGGGTGACGGCTTGGCCGTTGGTACCGACTTCGACGTCGACGCCGGCGGCGATCGCAGCGCCAGCGCGAACCTTCACGACGCCGTCGCGCGCGACACCGACGAGTTCACCGACTCCGGCGTCGTGCTTGGCGACACCGAATGCGCGGGCTCCGGCTGCCGGGTGGGCGACGGACAGGCTGCCGTCGCTGGTGCGGCTGCCGGAGATCGCGACGAAGCGGCGGCCGGTGACGGCTGCGGTCGGTTGGGCGGTCACGTCGCCGCCAGGGGCGTAGACGCGCGCATTGGGTAGGACAGTGGACACGAGTTACCTCAGCTTTCGGTGGGCGCGACGTCGGCGGGCGGCCGCGACGAGCACGATGGTGGAGTGGTTGTTCCTGGCAGGCGTAGGGGTGCGGAGCGTCACGCGTCCGCTGGATGCGGCGACGAGCTCCTGGAGGCTCGCGAGGTCGTCGATGCCGGGGTTGGTGGAGCCGAGTAGCGCGACACCGGTGAGGACGAGGGGCCATTCGCGGCCGGTGGTGTCGCGGAACCCTTGCAGCGCTTCGACACTGCGGTCGGGCCAGTGCATGGGTGCCGCGTCGGCGAGCCAACGGGGCAGGACGAGGTCCCCAAGCAGGGTTCGGCCGGCGGATGCGATGCGGAGGTTGTCGACGTACCCGAATGACGGGGTGCCGTCGAATCGGTCGTCGACGTGGCCGAGTTTCACCACGGGTTTGCGGAGCACGCCAGCGCGGAATGCGTCGACGACTGAGCGCAGATCGTCGGTGTCGACCTGCCACCGGCCAGTGGAAATGTCGTGGGTGCCGACCTTGACCAGTTCGACACCGCGCAGGGTGCTGGTATCAGCCACGATGGGCCTCGCTGTCAGGTGTGACGCCGTTCGGCGCGGTCGACAACGGCTCGCGCCGCAAGTAGCCACCGACCGCCGGCTTTTCGAGCCGGTAGACGCCCCCGGCGCGCAAGGTCGCGGACCGCGTCGGATGTGATCCCGAGGACCGCGGCGGCCTGGGCGGTGTCGAACAGTTCATGAGCGAGGTCTACACCCGAATCCGGTTGAGCTGCCTGTTTTCTCGCGTCCACGTGTGTGTCGCGGGTCGGGACGCGAGATGTGGCGCGAGAGAGCTTGTTACGCAACGACGTCAGACGCAGCGAGGGTTGGCGGCGGGTCTCGGCGAGCGCTCGTTCGTAGGCTGCGATGACGCGCAGCACCTCGCGGGCGTCGTCGGCGCCCAGGAGGACGCCCGTCACAGGTTCTATCGACATCGCTCAGTCGTCCTCGTCGGCGTCGCGGACCGTATAGAGCGCGGCGAGGTGGTCGTGTAGTGCGGCAGGTTCATCGAGGCTGCGGGGCAGACGGGACAGCGCCCACAGCAGCGGCCGGAACAGTTCATCTGGCGCGGCCTGTTCGACGCGCGCGAGTTCGGTTGCCGCGCTGTTGAATCCGACGGTGTCTCCGCGGTATCCGTGAAGCACGAGACCCACGACGGCACGCTGGATGCGGAGTTCACGCCTGACCTCGCGGGGGTCACGCTCGGCGGCGGTCACTTCTGATCCCGCTGGTTCGACAGGTACTGCTCGAGGCAGGCGCGGCATGTCCACCCGTGGGTCGATCCGGCCCACACGCGGCACGGGCCACCACACCGCGAGCACGTGTGCGGGCGTTCAGTTCGAGATTGGTTACGGCTCATTGCGATTTCTCCTCTTGTTCGACGGCGTCGTGCAGTTGGTCGGCCAGCTCCTGGGCTTCGATGTCGGACATGCTCATCAGGTGGGGCCCGACTCGCAGTTGCACCGGCCGGTCGGTGTCGTCGACGCGGCGTACCCGCGCGCGTTCGGTGATCCCGTGGAATCTCATCGGGTGGCGTCGTCGCGGGTGCGGTGTGTTGCGCACGCGTCACCGGGGTGGTGCACGACGATGCGGCACGGACGCCCTGACCGGGTGGGGCGGCTGCAGCGCAGAGGCGTGTTGTCGATGCGGGCGCGCCACTCGTCCGACAGAGGGCAGACGCATTCGTGGCTTTGGTTCGGGTCGCCGTGGTCGACGTCGGGCTCGCCTAGTCGGTCGGTCTCGACGAGCCATGCGTGTCTGCGGCCCGCTTGGTCGACGGCCTCGGCGACCTCGATGCCGGGCAGTCCGTAGGGCTCGAGGTCGACGCGTGTGTGTTCGTCGACCAACTGTTGGTGGGTGCGATCGTGGTCGTCGCTCATCGTGATGTCTCCCCTCCGGCGCGGCGGGTCGAGCGGTCGCGGGCGACGCGCTGGTTCTCGCTGTAGATCGTGACGGTCCGTTTCGGTGGTTCTGGGTCGGGCGCGGGAGGCCGTCCGTCGGCGCAGTCTTCGCAGCGGTCACCGATTCGGGCGGCCGGAAGTTCGATGGTGCATTCGACGCATCGTCGGGTCTTCTTCACGGTCGGTTTCGCCGCCTTAGTGTTCGCGAGGACGTGGAGCGTCTGCGGCTCGTGTGGGTGAGCCACAGACGCCTGACTTTCTGTTTTTTCGGGGGGTCCATCGTTGTTTTTGGGTCCATCGCCTCTGACCAGCGAAAACAGGGGCTGTCTCTTATACACATCTGACGCTGCCGACGATCGCAT
>NZ_LZTC01000030.1:0-4980 GCF_001665905.1 Gordonia sp. 852002-50395_SCH5434458 | reverse complement strand
AGATGAACAGCGATCCGGGTGCGGCGAGGTGGGTGTGGTCGGCCTGCTCGATCAGGCAGCTACCACGGATCTGGAACGTTGCGAAGAGATACTCATCGGCGTCATGTCCCCGCGCGATGCGGGTTGCCGAGCGACGGGCGTCCTCGGCGTTGGCGCGCTTGGTCGACAACGTGAAATTGGTGTATCGGCCAAGAGCAACGTCGCCGTAGAAGCCTGGAAGAACGGGATCGGTAGCGACGTCGGTGTAACTGTGTCGACGGATCTGCGCCCATCGGTCGCCGATAGTGTCGTCGGTGGTGTCGGCCGTAGACCAATGTTCGAACACTGGGAGTTCAATGTCGTGTGTATCGACCATCTCGTGATCACCGCCAGTGGGTTAGGTTCTCGCTTTAGTAAACCATCGGCCCTGTGTCTGCGCTTCTGTGCAGACACAGGGCCGACCACGTCTAGGTAGCTGGTAGCGCTCAGGCTGAGAGCATCCCGTGGGGGTCGATGATGAATTTGTTCGGCGAGCCCTGGTCGAAGGTCTCGTAGGCGGCGGGCGCCTCGTCGAGGCTGATGACCTGGGTGTTGAGCATTGCGCTGAGGTAGGGCATGCGGTCCCAGAGGATGGCCATCATCAGTTCGCGGTTGTAGTGCATGATCGGTGCCTGCCCTGCCGTCACGCGTGGCGACTTGATCCAGGCCTTACCGAAGTCGATCGGATAGGTGCCCTGTTGCTCATCCTTCGACGCGGCAAGTGGGTCGGGTCCATAGACGCCGATAACGCCGGTAGCTCCGCCGGCCCTGGTGGCGTCGAGGACCTGGTTGATCGCGTTTGCGGGGTCCATGGACTGCGCGTCGGCACCGATACCGTGGGCTTCGGTGCCGACATAGTCGACGGCGCAATCGACCATGGGTTCGCCGAGGATTGCCTCGATCTGGTCGGTGAGGGGGATGTCTTGACTGAGATCAATTGTCTCGCAGCCGTTGCTTTTGACCAGGTCCAACCGGTCTTGATGGTAGTCGCCGACGATGATGCACGAGGCCCCGAGCAGTCGTGCCGCCGCGGCTCCGCAGCGCCCGACGGGGCCGGCGCCGGCGATGTAGACGGTGGATCCGCTCGGACGATAGCCTGCCCAGCCGGTAGTCGGTGCGGCGGCTGTCGACCCAGGCGCCGATCCGAAAGTCGCCGATCGTTGCGTGGCGAGCCGGCGAACTCGATCCATGCGCAGCGACGTAGCGGTGCAGGTGTGCGATCCCGGCGTCGAACCGCCGATTGTCCGCACGACGGCGGCCAGCGGTCGGGGAGTCGTGCTCGCTGGGCACGAGGTCACCGCCTGCTCTTCGTGGCGGCGGGCCGTACCGTCCACCGCCAGTCCGGGAACTCGGTTTCGATGCGACGATCCGCTCGGCCGACAGATGGCCCCGCCGGTACTCGGCACGGCGGTTGACGACCCACTGACCGATCGCGAACCCGTCGATCGTCGCGTCGCGCAGTGGCGAGCTCGATCCATGCTCAGCGGCGTAGCGGTGCAGGTGGGCGATCCCGGTGTCGAAGAGACGGTCGTAGGCATTACCGCGGCTGGTCGAGCGAGACTGATGCTCTTTCGGCGTTGCGGGACAGCCTGTTTCAGGTCGGTCTATGCGGGGGTCCACTCGACGGCCGCCTCGACGACGTTGCGGCCGCGTCGAGTTCGATGGGGTGCGGCATCTGTTGATGCCGGTCCGGTTGCTCGGCGCCGAGCCCGACGTAGCCCACCCGCGGGCGCACGCGGTGAACTTACCACCACCACCAACGAAGTGCTCCTGGCCTACACCGGCCTGCGCGCCACGTGCTGAGGACCGAGCCGGGAGCCTAGAGATCGGGGTCTACGTGGGAGTATACTGATTGCATAAGCTTTGAATCGCGGTTTGCACGAGAATGGGGAACGCGATGGCGACGAAGATCAAGCCTCCGAAGATCGCTGAGCTGCGGAGGATCGGCGCGCGGCGACGGCTTGCCGTCCGCCAGGAGCGCCAGGCCATCATTAACGCGGCCCTGGGTGGTTTGAACCAGAAACTCATCGCGGACTCTCTGGACGTGTCGCAGCCGCACATCAGCCGCACGCTGAAAGCGGCCAAGCGGGAGAACGCCGGGACGTTGCGAGAGATCCCGCCCACGGCCTTGGACATCATCGATGAGCGTGACGCCGGCGATATCAGTGACGAACAGATGATGCAGACACTCAAGGAACTCGACTACACCGACGGGCATGTCCCTGAGGTCAATGGTGTCGCCACCGACGCCTATGTGCGGGGTAGCTGGGACGACATCGAGTTCGCTTTCCAGCGCGACCGGCTCACCTTCGAGGAGTACTCCGAGTTGTTCGCAGCTCGCCGCGACCGGCAGCGCAACGCTGCATCTGACGACGGGTGAGTGCTGCTGATGAGCTGCGTGACGCGGTAGCCGCCGAACTTGCTGCCCTGACTGCAAACGGCGGCCCCGCGGGTACCAAGAGTCCCCGCGCCACCTATGAGCAATTCGCGGACGATCCGAACCGCGCCCGGGTGCGCAAGGAGATCATCACTGACTACCTCGCCGACGAGCTGGCGCCTGGCGGGGGCGTGCGTGAGGCGGTGATCACCGCCGGCGTTCCGGGCGCGGGCAAGTCGACGGCGGTCAACGCGATCCTGGGACCGGAGGCATCGCAGTACCGTCGCGTGGACGCCGACAAGATCAAAGACACACTGCTCGAGCACGCGGTCATCAGCGATCTCTATGCGGACCTGCTGGGAAAACGGCTCGCTGACGGTAAGCCCGTGGCGCCGCGCGAGCTGGCGGCGCTGGTGCACGTCGAGTCGACCCAGATCTCCGATGCGGTGCGCCGCCACGTCCTCACGAACGGCGAGCCGATCATCATCGAGGGCACCCTGACGTGGTCCGGGCTGGGGGACATTCTGCTCACCGAGCTCCAGGACGCCGGCTACACCCACGTCCGGGTGATCCTGGTTGAGGTGCCCGAACATGTCGCGCAGGATCGTGCCTTGGATCGATGGTGGCAGGTGCGCCGCGACGGAGGCGACCCGCTCGGTGGGCGCTTCACCCCGCCCGACGTCATCGCCAGCTACTACGGGCCCGACGGGCACAGCGTGTCCCGTGCCAACGCAGAGACGCTTGTCCGTGGTGCCGCCGACTACGACCTCACAGCCGAGCTGGAGGAGTGGTCGGAGTGACGACGGCGGCCGCGACACTCGGGCCAGGGAATACAGGACCCCAAACTGTGATGTAGAACACATGCGAGTGGTGGTCGAAATCGCAGGTTCTCCCACCTAAGAGGTAGGAGGTCGACACAAACCGAAGCGACCTCCCTCGAGACACGAAGGAGAACCCGCGAGATGACCGACCACATCGAACCCAGCGACGACGGCACACAGGACCCGGACCAGAACCTCGGCCAGGGTGCTGCCGAGACCGAAGGGCCTGCCGACCCGCCTACGACCCGCCCTGATTACCGGGCTGCGTCGCGAAGTCCGATCACGCCGGGCATGGATGCCGCGACCCGTGGCCTCCTTCGCCAGTTCATCGCGAGCCCGGCCTACGACGACGTCCTGCGAACGATCCGCCGGCACGCGATGCCCGAGACCCCGAAGCTGCTGCCCGATGTGGTGGTGCCGAAGGTGTTCCCGGATGTCGTGGTGCCCAAGCTGCTCCCGCCGATGCCGAAGATGTTGCCGGATGTGGTGTTGCCGCAGGTGGACGTGCAGAAGCTGTTCAACGACGTCTCTCCGCAGGTGCACGCTGTCGGTGCGATGAAGATCAACTCGTTGCTGCCCAAGATCGGGTTGCCGCACCAGGCCCAGGTCGCCGCGGTCGCGCGGTCGGTGTCGGAGATGGTCAGCGGTCACCTCGTGATCCCGGACTTGTCGGCGGGGCTCCTCGGCGGCGGCGTGCTGGCCGGGTTGCAGGAGAGCATCGGTTCGTTGTTCCGGGACTGGCACACCCTGGCCTGGGCCGGTCACCGTCTCGCACGGCTCGCACTGTGGGCAGCGCGCGGCGCCCGTAACGCGGTCCTGCACGGTGACACCGAGGCGGTGAAGGCCTTCGCCCGGGATTGGTTGGAGTTCGCGCGGCTGCCCGCGACGATGCTCGAGGCGGTCATCGCCGCTCTGCTCGAGCCGGGCTGGGATACGACGCCGATGGACGACGACACGCTGATCAAGCATCTGCGTGCGCGCAGCAAGGCCAACCACAACCTGTGGCGCCCGAGCGACGAGACCCAGATCGGTGGCCGGCTCGTGCAGCCCTTCGACGCGCGGGTGACCGCCGATGGGCCCAGCCTCCTGGATATCACCCCGGCCCCGGATACGAAGCTCGCCGAGACCTACACCGACCCTTGGCTCCGGGACGTTCTGAGCCACTTCACCGACATCGAGATCGCCATCATCGAGGTGCATGCCGACGGTGGGTGCACCTGGGCCTCGGCCGCGACCCTGTGCGGTCAGCCCACCGAACTCGGGGAGAGCATCCGCCGGCGCCTGAACCGCCGCAAGGCGCAGGTCGAAGCCCGCCGCGGACCCCGAACAGCTGCGAGCTAGGCCCCTGGCATCTACCCATTGGGTAGCCCCCGCGATGGGCGGGATGGCTTCGGCTATCCCGCCCATCGCGGGTGGGCCCCAGCATTCGACACGCAGATCGCGTGGACAGTCCGGGCTGTCCTACACAACTGGCAAGATCGGTGCATCCGACGCCACTCCGCAGGTCATCGGGTTGAACTCCGTGGCAACGCGGCCCGGCCTCAAGCGCTGGGCCTCGCGTCAAAGTTGTGTCGCTTGCTCGAATGCCGCTGCGAAACAATGGTGTTCGTGACCGCGGTCAGGATCAGGAGGAGTGGCGAGTTGATGCATCTGATGCAGTATGCAGTGGCTTACTGGTAATCCTGCGTATTCGATCGCTGCATATTCGCACCCAGGTGCACAGCCTGGCCGCGCGGCAGCGTTGTATTCAATAGCGAGGCGCGG
>NZ_LZTC01000029.1:0-623 GCF_001665905.1 Gordonia sp. 852002-50395_SCH5434458 | reverse complement strand
GAGCAGATCCGCCACGCCGTCCGCCGGCACATCTTCTCGCCTGCGGCTTCGGCCTCGTCGGCGAGGTAGCGGTAGCCGAACTCCGGGTCTTCGCGGTGGGCGTCGAACAGGGCGTTGGCCCGGTACGCCTCGGCGAGCTCGGCGTCGGTGATCGGGTTCTTGCGCCACCGGTAGTAGGGCTGGCGAGCGATCTTGAGTACCCGACACGCCACCGCGACGGGGATGCCGTCAGCGGCCAGCTCACTCACGAGCGGGTACCACCTTTTCCCGGCAGATTCGCTTGGGACAGGTACGCCGCCGCCCGGCGTAAGACCTCGTTCTCCTGTTCAAGCAGGCGCACACGCCGCTTGGCCTCGCGCAGCTCACGCGATTCGGCCGACGTGGTGCCGGGTTTGATCCCGGCCTCCACGTCGGCCTTGCGGATCCACTTGTTCAGGGTCATCGGGTGGATACCGAAGTCGGCAGCGATCTGTTCGAGAGTCACACCGTCTTCACGGTTCTGGGCGACGCGGACAACGTCGTCGCGGAACTCCTGGGGATAGGGCTTGGGCACAGCTGGCATCCTTCCAGGCCGCCCGGCAGGGCAAGCCAGATCAGATGTCACCTACTCGTGCACCAGCCCC
>NZ_LZTC01000028.1:0-1453 GCF_001665905.1 Gordonia sp. 852002-50395_SCH5434458 | reverse complement strand
GGTGAATTCAACTGGTCGTCGCAACACCTCTATCAGGAGGTGTTCGATGGTTCGTCGTCAGCAGGCCGCGGACAGGGCGGTTCGTCCGAAGCTCCGCTCGCCGGGGCATCCGAAGTTTCAGAAACCCGTCGAGGCGGCGTTCTGGGGCGAGATCGCGAAAGGGCTGCTCGCGGAGGAAGCCGCGGGGGTTGTCGGCGTGGCGCCCGCGGTCGGCGCAAGATGGTTCCGACACGCTGGCGGCATGGCGCCATTCGACATCGCCCAGCAGCCATCGGGCCGCTACCTCTCGTTCGCTGAGCGCGAGGAGATCGCGATTCTCAAGGAGAAGGGCAAGGGCGTTCGCGAGATCGCTCGCGCCATGGGCCGCGATGCCGGGACGATCTCTCGTGAGCTGCGGCGGAACGCGGCCACGCGGGGCGGGAAGCCGGAGTATCGGGCGTCGGTCGCGCAGTGGAAAGCAGACATGACCGCGAAGCGACCCAAGGTCGCGAAACTCGTCGCGAACCCGCGGCTGCGCGCGTATGTCGAGGAGCGCCTGTCGGGGAAGATCACAAGCCCCGATGGCACGATCGTCACCGGTCCCCAGCCGCCGCGGTTCACCGGGAGAGGCAAGCCGCATCGGAAGGACAGGGCCTGGTCCTGGGCTTGGAGTCCGGAGCAGATCTCACACCGGTTGAAGATCGACTTCCCGGATGATGAGTCCATGCGCATCAGCCCAGAGGCGATCTACCAGTCGCTCTACATCGAGGGCCGCGGCGCGCTCAAGCGCGAACTCGTCTGGAACCTCCGCACGGGCAGGGCGCTACGCGTCCCCCGAGAGCGGTCGCGGCGCAAGACCTGGGCGCATGTCACGCCGGAGACGCTGATCAGCGAGCGACCGGCGGAAGCCGACGGTCGCGCCGTCCCCGGGCACTGGGAAGGCGATCTGCTGATCGGGTTGGAGCGCTCGGCGGTCGGCACGGTCGTCGAGCGCAAGACCCGTTACACGCTGCTCGTCCATCTCCCGCGGGAAGAGGGCTATCGGCACAAGGAGACGCCGAAGAACGGGCCGGCGTTGGCCGGCTATGGCGCGATCACGATGAAGAATGCTCTCGCCAACACGATGTCGGCGCTGCCGGCGCAGCTGGCGCGCTCGTTGACCTGGGACCGCGGCAAGGAGATGTCCGCTCACGCGCAGTTCCGCGTCGAAACCGGCATCCCGGTGTTCTTCGCCGATCCGCAGTCGCCCTGGCAGCGCGGCACGAACGAGAACACCAACGGGCTGCTGCGTCAGTACTTCCCGAAGGGCACCGACCTGTCCCGCTGGAGCGCCGAAGACATCGAAGCCGTCGCATTCGCGCTGAACACGCGCCCTCGGAAGTCGCTCGGATGGATGACTCCCGCTGAGGCCTTCAACGAGCAGCTATTGTTGCTCCAACAAGCCGGTGTTGCATCGACTGGTTGAGCCCGGTCA
>NZ_LZTC01000027.1:0-25706 GCF_001665905.1 Gordonia sp. 852002-50395_SCH5434458 | reverse complement strand
GCCAACCTCAAACCACTGTGCCGGTTTCATCACCGCACCAAAACGTTCGGTCGATGGCGTGACTACCAACTCGACCTACAGACAGCAATTTTCGTATCCCCCACCGGGCACACCTTTGTCGGCAACGCCTTCGGCGGACTCGATCTGTTCCCCAAACTCATCCCCACCAAACCACCAGATCACCCCGCGCGCCGAACCATCGACACCATCCACGCCCAACGACGCGCGAAAGTCGCACGCGCCGAAGAGAAGTGGAACGAAGAGAACCCGCCTCCCTACTGATCACAATGCAGTTTTGTGAGCGGTCGCGGCGTGCTAACGTCACGCCCGCAATGGAGGTGCACGTTGAGTGAATACGCGCCGTCGAGTGAGTACCCGTCATCGGGTGAGCCCGACTGCTTTCATGTGTCGTCCGTCCTGAACAGAGACTCGATCGCGGCCCACGGCCTCGACGTCCGGCTGATGGGTGCTGCGCGAGGCATCGCCGGGAGTCGCCGACCCGAGCAAGACGGCTGCTTCATTGCGCGCGGAACGTGGCAGCGCGACTACTTCGTCAAGATGAACAACACCGGCGGACCAGTCGACGTGTGGCGAGTCTCGAACATCGATCCCGAAGCGTTCGTGACCTCACCCGAGGGATACAGCTACGTGCCCGGCGCCATTGCGGCATCACAACTTGCACTCACCGACACGGACATCCACCCGCGGGAGTGAGCCACTCGAATATCGCGACGTCACCACGACGTTTCGCGGTCAGCCCTGCGCCGCACCCAGCTTGTCGGCAGGGGTGAACGGAGTGGGGACCGAGCCCACGTCGACGGCCAGCGCAAGCGTCTCGCCGATCGTCGGTGCGTGCTTGAACAGGTTGTGCCCGGCGAGGGCGAAGACCGGTCCGTTCTGCCAAATCCCGACGCCGTCGTCACCCCACGGCAGCGTGGTGACCCAACAGTGCACGATGCCGGTCGGCGTCGAATCGAATCCTGGGAGTGCGCGCGACACATAGGCGCGGGCGTCGTGGGCATGTCGCGCGAGGGCGTCGCCGTCGACGATCGCTCCGTCGACGTCGGCATCGACCGAATCGGCGAGACCGAGGCCGTACGCCGACCGGTCCGGGTAGGCGGCGGCATAAACTCCGCTGAAACCGAAAGCGCCACTGCCATCCTGCAACGTCGGAAGCCGACCGTCGGCACCATCACGGATCGCGAATGACACCCGCACGTGCGCACCGAGTTGCACCGGGATCTCGATCCCGACGCCGCGCGCCAGCGCCGCGGTTCCGCGTCCCGCACACACGATGGCCGCGGCGTGTTCACCCACCAACGTGGGGCAGCGAACCTGCACGCCGTCGCCGACACTCCTGAGCGAGATAACCTGTTCGCGCACAACATGATCGCCCAAACTCTGACTGAGCAGTTCGATGACCGTGCGTGTGTGGATGGAGCCCGCGGAGGGATCGAACACCGCCGGGCCGTCGTAGTGAGCCAACTGCGGCAGTAGCGAATGCAACTCGTCCGACCCGATCTCACGCGCACCGATCTCCGAATACTGTTGCATTGCAGGCAATCTCCGCAGCGCGTTGTCACCGAGAGCTAGACCGCCGTCACCGGACACCAAGGGCGCGCCGAGTTCGTCTTCCCATCGGCGCCAGTGCGCTCGAGCGCGCACAGCGAGTTCGACGAGGCGCGGGTCGTCGTGCGCGTGCCGGAAGATTCGCGACTGCCCGGCCGACTGGCCGAATCCCGGCGTTCCGGTCTCGTACACCGTGACGGTCGATCCCTGTTGGGCGAGTTGATATGCGGTCGAGAGTCCGATGATCCCAGCGCCGATCACTGCAACGTCTGACGTCAGTGCCATGCCTTCACCGTACGTCTGCCCTGCGCATCCGCGTACGGACCGGCGTCGCGATGTCGACGCGTACGGTCGAAGTAGGGGATGACAAACGAGAGGAATCGTGTCACATGGCAGACGAACTCAATGGAATCACCGTCGCCTTTCTGGTCGCACCGGAGGGCATCGAGCAGGTCGAGCTGACCGAACCGTGGCGCGCCGTCGAAGAAACGGGCGGCACACCGAAACTCGTATCCACCAGCGACGGCGAGGTGCAGGCATTCAACCACCTCGACGCGGCCGACAAGTTCAGCGTCGACGCGACAACCGATTCGGTCACCGCCGCCGACTTCGACGCGCTGGTCCTACCCGGCGGCGTCGCGAATCCGGATTTCCTCCGCACCGACGCGTCGGCGGTGGCCTTCGCCAAGGGCTTCTTCGCCGCGGGCAAACCCGTCGCGGCAATCTGCCACGCACCGTGGACGCTCGTCGAAGCCGACGTCGTGCGGGGACGCACGCTCACCTCGTGGCCGAGCCTGCAGACCGACCTTCGCAATGCGGGCGCCACTTGGGTCGACGAGGAGTTGGTCGTCGACCGCGACGGCCCGAACACGCTGATCACCAGCCGCAAGCCCGACGACCTACCGGTATTCGACGCCGCGCTGGTCGCCGAATTCGGACGGAGTGCGGTCGCGCACTCCTGACCCGATCCGGCCCGGTAGGTCGCCGTCGCGATCTTGCTCTCGACGACGCGATCAGTCTAGTTCTTTGCTCCCCGGGTTCGTGCCGGTTGGCGCTTGCGCGGGCGCGTGATCACCGATCGAACCATTGAGGTCGATGGCGTCATTGCGGACAATTCGCTTCGAACCGACAGACGGGATCAGTTCGTACTCCGCGAGTAGTTGGCCGACCTCGTTACCTTCGAGCTTGCCGAGAATCGCCTCGCGAATCCTGCTTGGTCCGGGAAGGTCGACGATCTCACCGTCGCGCAACCGGCTGGTCGCCGCGACAATACTGCGCACATCGTAGGTCGAGTTGAACACCTCGGGCACAGCACGTTCGATGTCCAGGAGCGTGTAGACAGCTTCCATCGGAGTGCGCACCGAGTACTCGGTGGTGAAGATGCAGTCCCGACTCGACTCCGCGAACTGACCGATGAAGGCGAAGTTCACCGATCCCTCCGGCACCACATCGGGTCGGTCACCCGCTTGGCGCGGCATAAAGAAGGACGTCACGTACGGCATCATCACCGGGACTGCCTTGGCGCCCGAAGCTGCCATCTCGGGGATCTGTTCCTCGGGTACACCGAGGTGGTAGAGCCACTCCTGCGTGATCTCCTCACCCGTGCACTCCGACATGCCCTTCTTCACGTAGTTTCCGGGAGTGTCGACGAGCAGCGAGTACACCCAGACCACGATCTGGTCCTTTGGCTGCTGTTTGAAGTGCGGCTGACGGTTGACCGTCCAACTCATCTGCCAGTTGGAATCCTTGGCCGTGACGATGCCGCCGGTGACAACTCGTCCCGAGAACGGATCGCGCTTGGTGATCTTCTGGATGTACGTCGGGATGCGCTTGTCGAGCGTTGTGACCGTGCACGATTCCCACTTGGTCTTCTCGATGTTGCCGCCGAAGACGTCGGGGTGACCGAACGACGGGTCCTTGACCGCGATCCGCCGCCACAGGTCCCACGCGGGCGCCGGACCAGTGTTCAACTGGGCTGGGGTGTGGTGGTCGCCGTTGTCGGAATTCTCGGTCAGCGAACCGATGGTCATGAACACCAGGTCGTCGCTGCCGAGTTCGGTGACGCCGTCCGTGCCCGAACCGTCGTCAATGGTGCTGTGCGGTCCGGCCGTCCAGTGGATCTTGGTGGCCTGCTTGCGGTCCCCACTGATGGCGAAGTCGACATCGGTGACCTCGGTGTCGAAGTGGAATGTGACGCCCTGATCAAGCAGCCAGGTGTACAGCGGGAGGACCAGCGATTCGTACTGGTTGTACTTGGTGAATTTGAGCGCGCTGAAATCGGGCAAACCGCCGATGTGGTGAATGAACCGATGGATGTAGAGCTTCATCTCCAGCGCCGAATGCCACCGCTCGAACGCAAACATGGTTGTCCAATACAGCCAGAAGTTGCTCTCGAAGAATTCATCACTGAATACCTCGTCGATGCGCTTGTTCTCCATCTCTTCGCGCGTCGCGAGGAATACGCGGGCGATGTCCTTCTGCGCCTTGTCACTCAGGGTGAACTTCTTGTCTGTGTGGGCATCTTCGCCACGGTTGATCGTCGCACGCTGCAACGAATAGTTCGGGTCGTCCTTGTTGAGCCAGTAGAACTCGTCGAGGACGCTCGCGCCTTCGATCTCAATCGAGGGGATCGAATGGAAGAGATCCCACAGGCACTCGAAATGGTTCTCCATCTCACGTCCACCGCGGATCACGAAACCCTTCGCCGGCTCCTTGATGCCGTCGAGCGCACCACCGGGAAGTTTCAGGCGCTCGAAGACCGTGATCTTGTCACCACTCATCTGCCCGTCGCGGATGAGGAACGCAGCACCGGATAGAGACGCCAGCCCTGCGCCGACAAACCAAGCGGTCTTGTCGTCGACACCTCGGGGTTTCCGTGGCCGGGCGAATGCCTCGTAGTTGCCGCTGCTGTAGTACATGTGCACTGCCTCTCGGATCGATTGGTCCCCGACGGTTCGCTCCTCCCCTCATAAGCCATACCATCGCGGGATGATCACTGGGTGAAATCGCGATGTGATGTCACACGACCTGCCTGATCGAGCCCCAGACACAAAAGGCAGCAACAATGCAACAACCCACATCATCCTGCCTTCGGCCTTAGAGTTGACGAACCCAGTCTCGGCAGGCGACGGGCACCGAGTGCCCGGGATGTGAGGGGAACTCAGATGTCCGTGACAGCTCACGACCGTCCGACAAGTCTTCGCGAACTCACGCTGCGCGGGGTGGTCCTCGGCGGTGTCATCACACTGGTCTTCACAGCGGCGAACGTGTATCTCGGCCTGAAGGTAGGGCTCACATTCGCCACGGCAATTCCCGCAGCAGTCATCTCGATGGCTGTCCTGCGCAACTTTGCACATCATTCGATCGTCGAGAACAACATCGTCCAGACCATCGCGTCGGCCGCGGGGACGCTCTCGGCGATCATCTTCGTGATCCCCGGCCTCGTCATGGTCGGCTACTGGACAGGCTTCCCCTACTGGATCACCGTCGCGGTCTGCCTCGTCGGCGGCATTCTCGGCGTGATGTACTCGATCCCGCTGCGCCGCGCGCTCGTCACCGGATCGGATCTGCCCTACCCCGAAGGCGTTGCCGCAGCCGAGGTGCTCAAGGTCGGCGATACGGCTGAGGGAGGTCGACGCAACCGAATCGGACTGCGCGCCATCACGATCAGTGGCATCACGTCGGCGATCTTCGCTCTACTCGGCAACCTCAAACTGATCAGCACCGACGTCTCGACGGCATTCCGCGTGGGCTCGGGCGGCACGATGGTCGGTGCGGGACTTCAACTCTCACTCATCGGTATCGGACATCTCGTCGGACTCACCGTCGGCCTTGCCATGTTCCTCGGTGTCATCATCTCGTACGGCGTCATCCTCCCGATCAAATCCGCCGGGCAGTTCGCCGCCAACTCCGACGTCGCAGACGTCGTCAGCACAGTGTTCAAGGACGACGTTCGATTCGTCGGTGCGGGTGCCATCGCGATCGCAGCGATCTGGACCCTGCTCAAGCTCATCGCCCCCATCGTCAAGGGCATCGTCGACGCTCTGGCGTCGGCTCGTGCACGCCGCGAAGGCGTCACCGTCGACATCACCGAGCGCGACATCCCCTTCCCCATCGTCGGCGGAACCATCGTCTTCATGCTGCTCCCGATCGGACTCCTCCTCTGGGACTTCGTACACGGCACGGCACTCTCCGGAACTGCGGGCGGAATCATCGCCGCCACAGTTCTTTTCATCTTCATCATCGGCATGGTGATCGCCGCGGTATGCGGCTACATGGCGGGCCTCATCGGATCGTCGAACTCCCCGATCTCGGGTGTCGGCATCCTCGCCGTGATCATCGCCGCACTGCTCATCAAGTTCGTCTACGGCGCTGCCGATCCCGCGCAGTCGTCGACCCTCGTCGCGTTCACACTCTTCGCAACGGCAATCGTGTTCGGCGTCGCGACCATCTCCAACGACAATCTGCAAGACCTCAAGACCGGCCAGCTGGTTGGCGCGACACCGTGGAAACAGCAGGTGGCGTTGATCATCGGCGTGTGCTTCGGTTCGCTGGTCATCCCTCCGATCCTCGGAGTGATGAACACCGCCTTCGGATTCGACGGCGCACCGGGCGCCGGAGCCGACGCCCTGCCCGCGCCCCAGGCGAGTCTGATCTCCGAGCTTGCGAAGGGCGTCTTCGGCAACGATCTCAACTGGCCCATGCTTGGCCTGGGAGTCGCCATCGGAGCGGTCGTGATCGTCATCGACGAGGTCGGCCACCGCATCAACAAGAAGGTCGCTCTCCCGCCGCTCGCTGTTGGCATGGGGATGTACCTGCCGATGTCCGTGACACTGATGATCACGGTCGGCGCGATTCTCGGTCACTTTTACAACAAGTGGTGCGAGCGCGTCGGCGGCGACGTCGCGCAGAAGAAGCGGATCGGCGTGCTCGTCGCGACGGGACTCATTGTCGGCGAGGCATTGTGGAGCGTGGTCTATGCGGGCATCGTCGCGGCAACAGGCGACGACAACGTGCTTGCGATCGTCGGCGACGGCTGGGCCAACGGCTCGCAGATCGTCGGCGTGATCGCCTTCGTCATCGTCGTACTCGGCATGTACAAGGTGACCGAGATCCTCGCCAAGCGCAGCGAAGACGACGACCCCGCACCGGATCTCACGAAGAAGTGAGCATGCGTCGACGACCCGTCGGCCGATCAGTCCACGAGAACCCCGTATTCGAGGACGGCGAGAAGCCCTGCGCCCCAATCGTTGTCCAGCTCGACATCCGGTAACAGCAACGCACGCAACATCGCTGCGCCGCCCATCATCTCGACGACGCGGTCGGGATCTGTGCCTGCACGTACCTCGCCCGTGTCGACCGCGGCCACCAACCGATCCCGAAACGCTGCGAACACACTCGCGAACCCCTCGATCACACGACGATGGAGTTCGGGATCGGCCGCCATGTCGGTCACCAATCCGGGCAGCGCAGCACGTGTCACCGGCGAGTTGAACACCTCGCGCGCACGGTTGACCATCACCTCGAGATCGTCGGCGACGTGGCCTGTCGACGCCGACAAGACCGTCATGCCGGAGAAGGTCGCGTCGTGCACCAGATCCTGCTTGCCCGACCACCGTCGGTAGATCGCCGTCTTGGTGGTACCGGCCCGCTCGGCGACCGCCGACACGGTCAGTCGCGCATATCCCTGCTCCACCAACAGTTCTCGTGCCGCAGCAAGTACTGCCACGTCGATCGCGCCGTCGCGGGGACGACCTTTTCCGAAAACCTTGCCATCCGTCGTCGTATCTGGTGTCATAACGCTACTCAGCGTAGCGTAATCCGGCGAAAGGACTCGACATGAGCACCAGGCCCACTCTCGAGGAACTCGACCATCTGCAGCGATCGGAACGCGACACCGCGACGATCCCGACGTTGCTGGCGGAATGGCTCAGCGAGCTGCTACCGCCGAGCGCCAACCCGAGCGTGACCGTCGACGCAGGAATCGAAGCCAACGGCATGTCGTCGGAGACCGTGATGCTCACCGGCCACTGGACCGAGAATGGCGTTGCGCGAGAACAACAGTGGGTGATGCGGATGCAGCCACGCCCCGCCGACATCCCCGTGTTCGGGGAGTACCACCTCGACCACCAATTCGAGGCGATGCGCCTCGCCGCACAACTGACAGATCTGCCCATCCCCACAACACATTGGCTCGAACCGACCGGCGACGTACTCGGCTCACCCTTCTTCCTGATGGATCGCGTCGACGGCCTCGTGCCTCCCGATGTGATGCCCTACACCTTCGGCGACAACTGGTTTTTCGACGCTCCCGCCGACAAGCGCAGATCCCTGCAGGACGCGACGATCGGCGTGATCGCGGCACTGCATTCAATTCCCGACGCGCAGAGCACCTTTGAGTTCCTCGACCAGGGCGGCGACGCGTCGTCGACCCCCTTACGTCGACGCCTCGACGACCTGCAGCGCTTCTACGACTTCGCCGCAGAAGATCTCGGCCGTTCACCACTCCTCGACCGCGCAATGGCTTGGCTCGACACCCACTTCCCAAGCCAGATCGCCTCCGGTGAGACGGTCTTCAACTGGGGCGACGCGCGTATCGGCAACGTGATCTATCAGGACTTCACACCCGCTGCCGTCCTCGATTGGGAAATGGCGACCCTCGGCCCACGTGAACTCGACGTCGCGTGGTTGATCTTCGCCCACAACGTCTTTCAAGAACTTGTCGGTCTCGCGAGCATGCCGGGGCTACCCGACGTACTTCGCGAAGACGACGTCCGCGCCACCTACCGCGAGCTCACCGGCGTCGAGCTCGGCGACCTGCACTGGTTCTACCTGTACTCGGCGGTGATGTGGGGAGTGATCTTCATGCGCACCGCGTCACGACGCATCCACTTCGGCGAGATGGCGCCGCCAACCGACATCGACGCCGAGCTGTTCTACCACCGCCCACTACTCCAGCGACTACTCGACGAGGAGATCTGATGCTGGGACCACTCGACGAGTATCCGGTTCATCAACTGCCCCAACCGATTGCATGGCCGGGTAGCTCTGACCGCAACTTCTACGACCGGTGCTACTTCAACGCCCACGACCGCACCGGCGACATCTTCCTCGTGACCGGCCTCGGTTACTACCCCAACCTCGGGGTCAAGGATGCGTTCGTCGTGATCCGACGCGGCGACGAACAGACCGCGGTCCACCTGTCCGACGCAATCGATCAGAATCGCCTCGACCAGCACGTCGGCGGCTACCGCATAGAGGTGATCGACCCACTCCACACGATCCGCCT
This sequence comes from Gordonia sp. 852002-50395_SCH5434458, assembly GCF_001665905.1. Lineage (NCBI taxonomy): Bacteria > Bacillati > Actinomycetota > Actinomycetes > Mycobacteriales > Gordoniaceae > Gordonia > Gordonia sp. 852002-50395_SCH5434458. The sequence goes on along the minus strand of NZ_LZTC01000027.1, from coordinate 16,849 downwards.
CACCCTCGAATCCACCGAAGGGATCTCCTTCGACCTGACGTGGAACGGACTCTTCGACGTCGTGCAGGAGCTGCCGCATGTGATGCGCAGCGGCAACCGGATCACGTTGGACGCGCAGCGTTTCGCCCAACTCGGGTCGTGGTCGGGGTGGATCCGCGTCGACGAGACCGAGATCGCCGTCGAACCGTCGACGTGGATCGGTAGCCGCGACCGCTCCTGGGGCATCCGACCCGTCGGAGAGGCCGAACCCGCCGGACGTCCCGCCGACCCGCCGTTCGACGGTATGTGGTGGACCTACGTCCCCATCGCCTTCGACGACTTCGAACTCGTCCTGATCGTCCAGGAGTCGCCAGACGGCATCCGCACACTCAACGACTGTTCACGGGTCTGGAAGGACGGCCGCGTCGAACAACTCGGCTGGCCGCGATTCGACATCCACTACCGTTCCGGGACCCGCGAGGTCACGGGCGCAACCATCGCGGCAACCGCCGCAGACGGTTCGCCGGTCACTTTCGAGGTCGACTCACTTCTCGCCGCACCGCTGCACGTCGGCGGTGGCTACGGCGGCGACCCGGACTGGCAGCACGGCATGTGGCGCGGTGAGGGTTTCACCGAACGCGTCTCGTACGACATGACCGACCCCGCGGTCGCCGGGCGAATCGCGTTCGGCGCCACCGATCACGTCGCGCGTGCGCGGTGCCGCGAAGCCGACGGCACGACGAGTGAGGGCTGGGGCATGTTCGAGCACTTCTGCCTCGGCAGACACGACCCGACGGGGTTCACCGATTGGCTCGACGTCGCCCTGTAGCGATCCCGCCGAGTCGATGGCGCGTGAGCACATGACGGGCGTGTTCAGCGTGCGTACCGTGGACTCATGAGCACACAAGAGATCACGCTTGGCAATTTCGAGGACACCATTTCGGCCGGCGGTACCGTGCTGGTCGATTTCTGGGCGGAGTGGTGCGGCCCGTGCCGACAGTTCGCCCCGACCTTCGAGAAGGCGTCGGAGACTCACCCCGACATCGTGTTCGGCAAGGTCGACACCGAGGCCGAACAGCAGCTCGCAGCGGGCTTCGGCATCCAGTCGATCCCGACGCTGATGGCTTTCCGCGACGGTGTGCTGGTCTTCAATCAGCCGGGTGCACTCCCGCCGGCTCAGCTCGAGCAGCTCATCACCGCGGTGAACGATCTCGACATGGATCAGGTGCGCGCCGAGATCGCCGCCGCCGACGCCGCACAGGGCGGCAACCAGCAGGAGTCCTGAACTCCTAGAGCCGCCCGGCGACTAGAACCTCCCGGCGACGAATCCGGCGAACAGCACGAGAAAGCCGCCGATCTCGCCGACCATCAGCGCGATCATCGACACCCGCAGCACCGGGTCTTCGCGGGCGAACTGATTGGTGGTGTCGCGCAGCATGCCGTGCATGATGTAGCTGCCGATAGCGCCGAGGAAGAACACCACCATCACCATCGCCGCGGCGAGGTTCAACCACGTCGGCCACGCGCTGAGATAGACGAAGACTGCGACGAGAGCGGTCGCGAACGCGTAGAGCAGCGCCGACCGGTGAGCGATGTCGACGTACGGGTGCGCCAGGTGGTCGGGCGAGTTGCGCATCTGCTCGTACTTCCAGACCCCGAGAATCAGGGCAAGAAGAAACACCAGGCCCGACGCCCCGAGGGTGATCGCGGTCGCGTAATCGAGGTCGACGGTTGTGCGCATCGCCTAACGATATCTGTCCCGCAAATTGGGATCCGACTCCCACCACAATCCGCTCGTGGCGTCATCGGCGTCGGGGACGGCCGCCTCGTCACTCGACTCCAGCGCGGCGTCGACCTGCTTTTCGGTCTCGCGTTCGTCGGTACGGAAGCGCCGGAACAGCACCATGAGAAAAGGCAGTCCGACGACGTCGCCGAGAATCCAGAGGATGCCCGCACCGATCGTCTGATCCATGCGCAGACTCGGACCCCAGGTTCTGTGCAGTGCCGTGTAGTAGTCGACCGCCACCAGCGACCCCTGCCACAGCACGATCCCGAGCAGACCGTCGGCGATGCTCTCGACCGTGGTGATGCCCAGCGACAACGCCTGCGGGTACCTGCGCGGAACCGGATCGACCTGCAGGCGTGCATAGAAGTATCCGACGCCGATCGCTACGAGGAGGAGACGCGTCGCGACGTCGACCGACTCGTCGCGCAGCACCAGCTCGTACCACCCGGTGAAGTAGATCAGCCAGGGCACGCTGAGCATCAGCGCCGACGTCGGGATCGGCCCGAGCAGCACGCGTGCGGCTCGGCTGTTCATCGCGGCGTCGAGTCGTGCACGGCCGCGCGAGCCGAGTGCTTCGCGCAGCACCGTGACGGGTCGGCCCAGGGCCAGGCCGAATGGCGCAACCAGCAGTAGCAGCACGAACTGCAGCGCACGGACCCAGAACAGGGTGTCGGCGTAGACGCCGACCACGCTGATCCCCGCGAGCAGCCAGACTCCGACGCCGAGCACGGTGAACACACACGCGGACCCGCGCGAGACCGTCGAGCTTCGCCGCCAGCCCGCCCAGTACGCAGCCAGGACCGCTGCCACGATCACCGTGGTGACCGTGTCGAGCCGCCAGGAGATGAGCGCGACGTCGAAGGTCAGCAGAGTTGTCGGCGCGTGCACGACTTACAAGTCTGCAAGTGCCACAGACGAATCGGCAAGAGCGTCCGGGTCGACGGGATCGCCGCCGAGGATCAGTTGCTTGATGCCGTCGAGCTGATCCCAGATGTTGACCTGCATGCCCGCGAGCACTGTGTTGTCGCCGTCGAGCCAGAAGACGACGAACTCACGACCCGGTACGTCACCCCGGAAGACGACCTTCTCGTAGCCGTCGGACAGCCCGGTGTACTCCATGCCGAGGTCGTACTGGTCGGTGAAAAAGTACGGGAGGTTCTCGTACTCGGCGCGGCCGCCGAGCATGTTGGTGACTGCGACTGCCGGTTGGTTCATCGCGTTCGCCCAGTGTTCGACGCGCACCCGACGTTCGAGGATCGGATGCTCGGCATTCGCGATGTCGCCGACGACGTAGATGTCGGGGTCGCTGCTACGCAAGCCCGCGTTGACCAGCACGCCGCCGCCGTCGATGTCGAGTCCCGCAGACTCCGCGACGTCGAGGTTGGGGACAGCACCCGCGGCGATCAACACCGCGTCGGCAGCGATGGTGTCGCCGTCGGCGAGGCGCAGTCCCGTCGCCGCGCCGTTCTCGGTGGTGATCTCGGCGACCTTGACCTCGGTCCGAAGGTCGACGCCGTGCTCGCGGTGCAGGTCGGCGAAGACCTGGGCCACCTCCGGCCCCAGCGCGCGCAGCAGCGGCAGCTTCGAGGCTTCTGCGATCGCCACCTCGACCCCGCGCTCACGCGCGGAAGCAGCGACCTCCATGCCGATCCAGCCCGCCCCGACAATCGCCAGGCGCGAGCCCTCGGTGAGCGTCTCGCGGATCGCGCGGGCATCGTCGACGGTCCGCAGGTAGTGGACGCCCGAGGCGTCGGCACCCGGCAGGTCGATAACCCGCGACGACGAGCCCGTGGCCAGCAGCAACTTGTCGTAGGACACCGTCGAACCGTCGGGGAGCGACACTGTCTTGGCAGCGGCGTCGACCTTCTCGATACGGGTTCCCGGACGGAACTCGACGCGCTGGTCGAGGTACCAATCGGTGTCGTGGACCGTGAACTCGGGCAGGTCCTGCTTGCCCTGCATGAATTCCTTCGACAACGGCGGACGTTCGTACGGCAGCTCGTTCTCGACGCCGAAGATCACGACATCACCGTCGAAATCTTGTTCACGTAGCGCCTCGGCGGCCTTTGCCCCCGCCAGCCCTCCTCCGACTATCGCTATCGTTGTCACAGCGCATACCTCCAGCTTTCGTAAGAAAATTGCTTGTGGTGCAGCTACCCAGACTCGACTCCAACGCTACGCGTCGACCCGACACACGCTGGGGAAACGACAAGTGATGATCACGGAACAATCACGACAGATTTGTCGGATTGGCGGGGTATGCCTGGTGGTCGGGCCTGAATATCAGCCAAACTCGTATTACCAATTGATAACGACACGCTGTAGGCTCAATCGCGATTCCTGAATCGACTGTCACCGATCGGACGATCGGATGACTCTCGAATTCACGTTCTTCTAGTGGAAGTGATTGCTCGTGTCCCACACACGTCGTCGGGTTTTGCCCGGTGCAGTCTTGATGGTGGCGCTGGCCCTCGTGGTCGGCTTGATCTCTGGCGCAGGCAGCGCACGTGCGTGGGGTCCGCCCGCCAAGCAGATCAAGGGCTTCATCAACGAGCAGATCTACAACTACGGCATGGACCACCCGGTCTCTGTCCGCGCATGGCCGTCGCAAACCACCAACCCGCGCAATGCGCCGACGGTGATCTTCCTCGACGGCCTGCGCGCCACCAATGACTTCAACGGCTGGGAGCGGGAGACCAACGTCGCCTACCTGGCACTGCGTGGCTACAACGTAGTCATGCCGATCGGTGGCCAGTCGTCGTTCTATGCCGATTGGCAGCGAGCATCGGCCAGCGCGGGCCAGCGCAATCCGTACCGCTGGGAGAGCGTGCTCAAGGGCAGCCTTCCGCGGTTCCTCGACAACCACGGCTTCCGTAACCGCACGCTCGTCGGCCTCTCGATGTCGGCGAGTCAGGCCGTGATCATCGGCAACGAACGGCGTGATCTCTACCAGCGTGTGGTCTCGATGTCGGGCTTCATGAACCTCGTCGCGACCGGCATGCAGACCATGCTGCGCGCGGCGGCCTGGGATGCCGGCCACTACAACCTCAACGACATGTGGGGCTGGTTCCCCAACGGCCAAGCCTTCCAGCATTCGCCGACGGAAAACCTTCCGGCGATGAACGGTCTGCACCTGTGGATGTACGCGGGCACCGGCGTGTGGGGCGATCACCAGCCTCCCGGCGCCAACAACACCGACTTCTACATCACCGGATTCAACTCGACGGCGATCGAGGCGGTCTCCGGTGAGCAGAGCCGCACCTTCGCGCTCGCAGCACCGCTGTTCGGCGTGAACCTGCGCACCGACTTCCCGATCACCGGAACCCACGCGTGGGGTTACTGGCAGCAGGCGATCTGGAACATCTACAACAACGGTTGGTTCCGCAACGGATAAGCGGTGCGCTACCGGCGCCCCCGGATCGGTCAGGACGGATCGATACCGGTGCGCCAGTACGCCTGAGCTTTGACCGCCTTCTTGTCGAGCTTGTAGTCGGTCTTGAACACGCCCGCGATCGCGCGTGTCGCGGTCATGTCCAGCGCCACCCACGCGAAGTGGTCCGACGCGTCGAACGCCGCTGCCCGCACCTGCTCGACGATCGCGCTGCCGTCTGACCCGCGGTCGACGTAGCTCAGCGTGTCGTGCTCACGCACCGCGATCGGCAGTTCCTTGTCGTCGCCGTGGGAGACCTCGAACCAGATCGTCGCGGGAACAGTCGGCGTCGACGCAGTCAGGGCTTCCAGGAGTGAGTTGATCGCCGGTAGCGCTGCGGGATCACCCGCGATGAGCCACCCCTTAGGCGCGGGTTCGGGAAGCGCGAACTTCGATCCCATGAACGTCGCGCTGATCACGTCTCCCGGCTGTGCCGAGAGCGCCCAGCGAGGCGCAGCGCCGTCGTGGATCGCGAACTCGATCGAGAAGGTGTCGGATGCGGGGTCGGGATCGACGAGGGTGTATCCGCGCTGGTGGATCTTGCCGTGCTTGTTCACGAACCACATACGAATCCACATGGTCGGATGCACCGGGCGATCCTTGAGCAGTCCCCCGCCGACGAAATCGACGCGGACATAGTGATCGGTGATCTGCCGCATACCGGTCACGGTGAGTTCGTAGTCGTCGGCCCCCATGAGCTTGAGGACCGCGCCCTGCCAGCCACGCGACTTATTCTTCGTGGGTGATTCGACCATTTCTCGACCTTCCGTCCGCGCATCGCCGCCTGTTTGTGAGGGTAGCCTACCTTTTCTCGGTGTCGTGACCGCTCTCCGTCTCACCCATCCCGACCGATGGCCACTCCGAAGAACGTGTGTGAGTTTCCAGCCAGGCAAGGGTGCGCAATGAGCGGACAGGTCGTTGAGCTGCGAATTTGGGAAACTCCGCGGGTGAGCCGAGCAGTGAGCCGCGTGGCGATCAGCCGGCTGCAACTGCGGCGCATATCCGGTCTACGGTTCGCCAAGCTTCTCGGGACCGGTTCGGGAGAGACTTTCACCATGCGCGACGCCGACCCACATCACTGGGCACTGCTCACGGTCTGGGAAGACGGTCATGCGGCAGATGCGGGAGCGGCGTCGACGGCGATCGGTGACTGGTCGGATGTGAGCACGAACGAGTTGAGGGTTCGCATGATGCCCCTCGCCACCAAGGGTCGTTGGTCGCGTCGAGAACCGTTCACGGTCGACGATCCGTCCCGCAAACGCGAGTGGGACGGCCCGGTCGCCGCCATCACCCGCGCCCGACTCCGACCGACCCGCGCCCTTTCGTTCTGGCGCGCGGTTCCGCCCGTCGTCGCCGACCTCACCGGTAGCGATGGACTGCGCCTCGCCGTCGGAATCGGAGAGTCGCCCATCGGATTGCAGGGCACCTTCTCGCTGTGGGAGAACGCCGCCGCCCTCACCGACTTCGCCTATCGGTCCCCCGCCCACGCGAATGCGATCCGCGAGACCCGGCCACAACGCTGGTACGCGGAGGATCTGTTCGCACGCTTGGCCGTGCTCGATGTCGAGGGCAGCTACACAGGAGTCCGCCCGTGACATCGCGACTGGCGTTGCTGCTCCTGGCGGCCACCATCCTTGTGCAGATCTGCTTTCCGCTGACGTCCGGCGGTACCCCTGCCCTGACCACTGCGGCGGTGCTCCTGTTCGCCTCGGCAATGCTTGTCGACGCCGCGACGACTCGGGGCCTGGGTGCCGCGGCGGTACTGCTCGTCGTCGCGGGCGGTGGCGGACTGCTCGCGGAGGCGATCGGTGTTCACACAGGATTTCCGTTCGGCGAGTACGACTACACCGGAACACTCGGGCTGGAGATCGCGGGCGTACCGATCCTGGTTCCGCTGGCCTGGATCATGATGGCGTGGCCCGCGTGGAACGTCGCCCGACGACTCGTCGGCAGACACGGACACATCGCGACGGTTGCCGTGGGCGCGTGGGCACTGACAGCATGGGACGTCTTCCTCGACCCACAGATGGTCGACGCCGGGCACTGGTACTGGCTCCACACGACTCCGAATCTTCCAGGGGTTGAGGGCATTCCGCTGACCAACTTCGGAGGGTGGCTCCTCGTGTCGGTGTTGATGATGACCGTGCTCGAAGCCACCGTCGGGCGCACCGATAGCGTGCCCACGCTGCACACCGATGCCGTGCCCGTCGCCGCATACCTGTGGACCTACTTCTCGTCGGTGCTCGCCCACGCGGTGTTCTTCGGTCGAGCGCCGGTTGCGTTGACCGGGGCGCTGGTGATGGGGGTGATCGCGGTGCCGCTTGCGGTCTTGGTGGTACGGGAGATCCGCACGGCCCGACGGTCGGGAGGTCACCGTGTCCACGCGGCGTGACCATCGGCTCGCGCATCGGCTGTGGCGCAATCTCATCCGCGTCGGTGCGGTCGGCGCACTTGGTGGTCTGGCCCTGACCGTCGACAACGCACGCCGCATCCGCGTTCCCGACGCCACGCTGCCGTGCGAGCCCGAGCCGCTGTGGGTGCTACTTCCCGTCCGCGACGAAGCCGCTGACGTGACGGACTGCGTTCGTTCCCTGCAGAGCGCCGCCGCGCGCTGGCCCGGCCCGTCGCGGATCGTCGTACTCGACGACGAATCGACCGATGCGACACCGGATTTGCTCGCCCAGTTGAGCGCTGACGACGACGGCCTGGTCGTGCTGCGAGGCGAACCACGCCCCGACGGATGGCTCGGAAAACCCTGGGCCTGTGCCCAATTGACCGCGTTCGCCGCCGCCGATACGGATCCGGACCGAGCTCCCGGTGGAGTCCTCGTCTTCGTCGACGCAGACGTCCGCCTGGCCGCCGACGCGCTCGTGGCGACCGTCGCCACGATGCGCGCCGCCCACCTCGATCTGTTCTGCCCCTATCCCCTGCAGGAAACCAACGGTGCCGCAGAGCGATTGGTGCAACCGCTGCTGCAGTGGTCGTGGATGAGCACTCTGCCGCTTGGACTCGCGGAACGGTCGCCGAGACCGAGCCTGTCGGCGGCGAACGGACAATTCCTCGCCGTCGACAAGAACGTGTATGAACGTGCGGGCGGTCATAGGGCCGTCCGTGCCGACGTTCTCGAAGACATCGGACTTCTCCGTGCCGTCAAGAACGCTGGCGGGCGCGGCGTGGTCGGCGAGGGCAGTGCTGTGGCGAATTGCCGGATGTACGACGGCTGGGAGCAGGTACGTGCCGGCTATCGAAAGTCGTTGTGGGCGGCCTTCGGTTCACCCTCGGGCGCCGTCGCGGTGATGACGTTCTTGATCGTCTCCTACGTCGCGCCGGCCGCAGCGGCCCTCGGAGGCTCGCGGATAGGTCTCGTCGGCTACCTCGCGGGCGTCGCATCGAGAGTCGTGACGGCTCGACGCACCGGCGGCCACGCGTGGCCCGACGCCCTGCTCCATCCGGTGTCGGTGGTGTCGCTGGCGACTCTCACCGCAGATTCGATCGTCGGACATCGACGAGGTGCGCTGCGGTGGAAGGGCCGCCCGGTGCACGCATGAGCGCGATCATCGTCGTCGGAGCAGGTGTCGGAGGACTCGCCGCTGCCGTCCGGCTTTCCGCGCTCGGACATGAGGTCACCGTCCTCGAACAGGCGCGTGAGATCGGCGGCAAGCTCGGCGTGATCTCGCACGACGGGTTCGTCTTCGACACCGGTCCGTCGTTGGTGACGTTGCCGCACATTCTGGAAGAGCTGTTCGCAGATACCGGTGCACCACTGTCGGATTCGCTGACCCTGCAACGACTCGAGACAGCCGCACGCTACCGCTTTCCCGACGGGACAACCTTCGACATGCCGGGCGAGGTGTCGGAGATTCCGGCCGCACTCGACGCCGCTCTCGGTGCAGGTACCGGCCACCAGTGGGCATCGTTCCTTGCGCGTGCAGAACGCATCTGGGACGCGACGCACCGCCCGTTCCTGGAATCACCGATCACCCTGCGCAACATGGCCTCCGGCGCTCTCGATGTGCGCGATCTCGCCACCGTCGCACCGTGGCGTACGCTGCGCGGGTTGGGCAATCAGTATCTGCGCGATCCCCGTCTGCGGATGCTCCTCGACCGCTACGCCACCTACACCGGGTCCGATCCCCGGCGCGCACCCGCGGCGCTCGCGAGTGTCCCCTATGCCGAACAGCGTTGGGGATCGTGGTACGTGCGTGGGGGACTCGGCTCGATCGCGACGGCACTCGCCGATAGGTTGACCGCGCTCGGCGGGAGCATCGAGCTGGGCGTCGAGGTGTCTGCGCTGACCACCGATGCTCGTGGACGCGTCGACGGTGTACGCACTGCCGATGGCAGCGTGCGTGGTGCCGATCTCGTCGTCGCCAATGCCGATGCCGCACAGGTGTATCCGGCACTGGTGGCAACTCGTCAGGCACGGCGCGCCGCACGACGACTGGGCAAGACCACGCCGTCGTTCTCCGGTTTCGTACTCTTGCTCGCGCTCGATGATCCGCCGACCGATCAGCCCCATCATCACGTCCTGTTCACCGACGACTACGACGACGAGTTCGACTCGGTCTTCGGACGCGGCGGTCGCGCTCGTCCGGTCGCGAATCCGACGATCTACATCGCTGCGGCCGACGATCCGGCGGTCAGCCCCGGACCCGGCACCGCCTCCTGGTTCGTGCTGGTCAACGCTCCCCGCCACGATCCGGCGGGCGGAACCGACTGGGACAGCGGCGGATTGGCCGACTCCTACGCCGACCACATCCTCGATCTGATGGCGCACCGCGGGGTCGATGTTCGAGACCGAGTGCGCCACCGCATCGTCGTCAGTCCCGCCGATCTCGAACGCCGGACGCTCACGCCCGGCGGATCGATCTACGGATCATCGTCGAACGGTACGCGCGCGGCATTCCTGCGGCCCGCCAACGCATCTGGTGTACCGGGCCTCTACCTGGTCGGAGGGTCGGCCCACCCGGGCGGGGGTCTTCCGCTGGTAATGCTCTCGGCGAACATCGTCACGGGACTGATCGGACCGGCATGAATCCCCGGGCAAGGATCGCTGCGTCAGCCCTGCGATGGCCCGGGTGAATGATCGCCGCGCAGGCGCTTGCGGATCAGTTCTGCGCTGATCAGACACATCGGCAGCCCGATACCGGGGCGCGTCGTGCCGCCCGCGTAGTAGAGCCCGCCCACTTTCGCGGATCGGTTGTTCGCGCGCAGAAATGCGCTCTGCCACAACGTGTGTGCCGGCCCGAGCGCGCCGCCCGACCACGAGTTGAGATCTGCCTCGAAGTCGCCTGGCCCAGTCGTACGTCGGACGACGATCCGCTCGGCGAGATCGTCCACCCCGGTCCACGAGGCGACGAGGTCGATGGCACGATCAGCGATCTGCTCGATGACCGGGTCGCCCGCGCCGTCCACACCGCCACGTCCCAGGCCGGGGTCGGCAGGTACCGGAATCAACATGAACAGATTCTCGTTACCATCGGGAGCAACGGAGTCATCGGTCGCCGACGGTCGGCACACGTACAACGACGCGGGATCTGGCACAGCCGTTGGTGTTTCGAAGATATCGTCGAAGTTGGCCGTCCAGTCGGCGGTGAAGAAGAGCGAATGATGTTGTAGCTGCGGCAGTTCGCCACGCACACCGAGGAAGACGAGCACCGCACCCGGCCCGGACGTGCGCCTGTTCCACCACCGTTGCGGAAAGGTCTGGAGCGCGCGAGGTAGCAGCCGAGTCTCGATGTGGTGGAGGTCGGCGGCACCGATCACCACGTCGGCGTCGACGATCCGCTCGTCGCCGTCGGCGTCGCTTACGCGCAGACCCGACACGTCGGCCCGGCGTCGGGATACCGAGCGCAGCTTTCCCGCGTGTTCGGTTGGGCGCGTGCGGATCTCCGACACTGCGGTGCCCGTGTGCAGCCGCGCACCCTTTTGTTGCGCCAGCGCGGCGAGCGACTCGACGAGTCGGGTGAACCCTCCGTCGGGGTAACGCACCCCCTCGTCGAGGTCGAGCCAGCTCATCAGGTGGTACATGGCGGGCGCGCGCTCGGGAGACGAGGCGAGGAATACCGCGGGATAGCCGAGGATCTGTCGCAGTCTGCGGTCGGTGAAGCGTTTCGCGATGAACGTGTCCAGGCTGGTGCCCAGCAACTGCACGAGCGTTTTCGCGTGGCGCAGCACCTCCGGGTCGACGAACGCCCGGGGTGTGTCGAAGTTGGTGTAGAGGAATCGGCGGACAGCGATATCGTAGGCGTGTCGCGCCGACGCAAGGTACTCCGACAGCTGTTGTCCTGCACCGTCTTCGAGCTTCTCGAACAGTTCGACGGAGCGTCGTTCATCGCTGTGGACGTCCACCGGATCGGTGTGGCCCTCGAAGAACACCCGGTAGCCGGGGTCGAGTCTGATCAGATCGAGTTGCTCTGCGGTCGATGTGCCGAGTAACTCGTAGAAGTGGTCGAAGACCTCAGGCATCAGCCACCACGACGGTCCTGTGTCGAACCGGAAGCCGTCGGATTCCCACGACCCCGCGCGCCCACCGAGATCGGCGCGCTGTTCGTAGAGATCGACCTCGTATCCGTCGTCGGCGAGCAGCGCTGCCGTCGCGAGTCCTGCAACGCCGCCGCCGATGATCGCCACGCGCTTCCCCTGGGGTTTAACACGCACTGCTTTCACGCGCCCACCACCACGGTCGTCGTCGTGCGGGGGTGGCCCCGCCGCAGCAAAGCAGTCGCCGCGATACGTGTCTTGGTGGCGGTGGGAACCCGAACACGCTGGCGCGCAGCCATACTCGCCGGTGTCGCGCGCAGTCTGGCGTTGAGTTCCGCGAAGAGATCATGGGCGACACACACCGCTACTCGACTTCCGCGGGGAAGTCGGGGGATGGTGTCAGCGGCGATGGTGAGGTCGGCGTCGATCTCGTCGAGCCAGCGCGTCCACGCGGCGTCGGTGGGGTCGGCAGGGTCGAGACCGATCAGGTATCGACGCCCCAGATCGCCACTGTCCGTGCCGAAGTCGCGCAAGAAGTTCACCTTCTGGAAGGCTGCACCCAGATGCTTTGCACCGGTGTACAACTCGTCATAACGCTGGTCCGGCGCGGCTTCGTCGGCGACGAATGCGCGCAGGCACATCAACCCGACGACCTCCGCCGAACCGTAGATGTACTCGGTGAGGCTGGCTTCGTCGTGGACGGTGCGGGTCAGGTCGGTCCGCATGGATGCGAAGAACGGTGCGGTGAGAGAGGTGTCGATGCCGACATGTCGCGCCGAACGCGCAAACGCATGGACGACGAGATTGGTGCTCGATCCCCGTTCCATCGCCGCGTTCGTCTCGGCTTCCAGCTCGTCGAGCGCCACCTGCCGTTCGTCGACGCCCTGTCCTGGTCGCGGAGAGTCGACGATCTCGTCTGCCACACGGACCAGCGCGTAGATGTTGCGGACGTGCGATCGCGCCGGTTCGGCGAGCAGCCTCGACGCAAGACCGAACGACGACGAGTACGAGCTGATGACCAACGCCGCGCTGGCGTCGGCGACCTCGTCGTATCTGGCGTGCGGTCGCACCAGATCGACACGCGTGCGTCTGCTCATCGGGCATCCCGAAGGTCTGACGCGCTGCGTCCGTAAGCACCGACCGCCGGACCCAGTTCGGCGATCTGGTCGACGAACCACGGGCTGAGCATCCACGGCGTGCGTCGTGCGATCTCCCAGATGTCGTCGATCGACGCCCAGGTGTATTGCATGACCTCGTCGGGGTTGGGCGCCACTTCGCCGACCGGTCGCGCCGCGTAGACCGGGCACACCTCGTTTTCGACGACGCCGCTGGCGTCGACCGCCCGGTATCGGAAGTCGGGGATGACCGGCCGCAGATCAGCGACGTCCATTCCGAGTTCGCGCTGTGAATAGCGCGCTATCGCGTCCTCGACGCTCTCGCCCGGGCGGGGATGTCCACAGAATGAGTTGGTCCACACGCCTGGCCAGGTCTTCTTCTCCAGAGCACGGCGTGTCATGAGAATGCGCCCGTCCGCGTCGACGAGGTGACACGAGAATGCGAAGTGCAACGGGGTGTCGGTGCCGTGCACGGTGAGTCGATTCGCGGTGCCACGCGGGTGGCCGTTGTCGTCGACGAGCACCACCAGGTCGTCGTTCATCGATGCTCGCAGTTCATCGATCCTCGCAGTTCATCGATCCCCACACCTCTCAATTGTCCGTTGCGGAAGCGATTCGTGCTTCGCGGGGGCTTACGGGCGTGCTCAACAGCGTCTGAACTCACGTCGGGCGAGCTCGGAAGTGTTTCGACGCCGCGCCATTTCTGGATGGGAACTCGCGTCTGGACGGGAATTGCTGTCGGGGTCGAGCACTAGGCTGACTGCGTGCGCTTTGGAATCTGCATTCTCCCTGATCTGGACTGGCGGCGCTCCCGCCCGCTGTGGCAACGGGCCGAGCAGATGGGCTTCGACCACGCCTGGACCTACGACCACCTCGTCTGGGGTGGTCTGCCCGATTCCCGCTGGTTCTCCTGCATGCCGATACTGACCGCGGCGTCGACCGTCACCAGCACCATCGGCCTCGGGGCATTCGTCGTCTCCCCCAACTTCCGACATCCGGTCGCCTTCTCCCGCGAGGTACAGACCCTCGTCGACATCTCCGATGGCCGATTCCTACTCGGACTCGGCGCCGGCGGAACCCCCGACGACCGGCTACTCGGTCAGCCGGAGCTCACCGCACGTCAGAAGGTGGATCGCCTGCAGGAATTCTCCCGACTGCTCGACCGCACACTGCGAGACGATCACGTCGACGCCGACGGCGAGTACTACACCGCGCGCGACATGCGGCTTGTCGGCGGATCGGTGCGAGACCGGGTCCCGCTACTGATGTCGGGCAACGGACCGCGATCGGTTCGATTCGCCGCGAGCTTCGGCGACGGTTGGATCACCACCGGTAACACCACAGCCGCCACAACCGAGGAGTGGTTCGCGGGCATCGCCCGCAATTGCGAGATCGTCGACGCCGAGCTCGCGAATCGACCAGACGGCTCCGGCTTCGCCCGGTACCTCAGCATCGATTCCGGACCCGCGCAGTCGATGGAGAGTATCGGGATGTTCGACGAGCTGACCGGCCGCGCGGCCGAGCTGGGTTTCACCGACGTCATCATGCATTGGCCACGAAGCACCCCACCGCACGTCGCCAGCGATGCGGTGCTCGACGAGGTCGCCGCATCGAGACTCTCCTGACCTGCATGGATGCCTCGGCCGTCGCCTCAGCGATAGGCTTTTGCCCGTGACGGTACGCGCGGGCATCGTGGTGACTGGGACCGAAGTCCTGACCGGACGAATCACCGACAAGAACGGCCCGTGGGTCGCCGAGCGGCTGTTCGCGATGGGCGTCGACGTCGCTCACATCACCATCTGCGGCGATCGACCGGAAGACCTCACCGCCCAGCTACGGTTCCTTGCCGACGAGGGCGTGTCCTTGATCGTGACAACGGGCGGACTCGGACCCACCGCCGACGACCTCACCGTGGCCACCGTCGCCGAGTTCACCGGCCGACCACTGCAACTCGACGAACCGCTCCGCGACCACATTGCCGACATCATCCGACGCTGGCAGGGCCGCGGCGGTAGTGAGTCCGCCAGCGCGGCAACCCTGGCCGGCATCGACAAACAGGCCATGATTCCGCAAGGCGCACAACCCATTCCACCGACAGGCACCGCACCGGGAGTTGCCGTGCCCGCCGGTGAGGACCCGCGCGCCCGCGGTCGGCTACCTGCTGTCCTCGTGCTCCCCGGACCGCCACCCGAGTTGCAGGCCATGTGGCCCAACGCCATCACGGCACCGCCGATCGTCGACGCTGTCGCCGGTCACCCCGACATGCGCCAGGACACGATCCGCATGTTCGGGCTGCCCGAGGCCGACCTGGCCGAGGGGCTGCGCGCAGCACCCGACCGCGTCCCGGGTTTCGATCAGCTCGAGATCACCACATGCCTACGACGCGGCGAACTCGAAATCGTCACGCGCTACCCGACTTCCGCCGCCGAGGATTACACCGCCCTGGCCGACTTTCTGACCGAGCTGTATCCCACTCAGACCTTCTCCACCGACGGCTCGACCATCGACGACCAGGTCGCCGCACTGCTGGCCGGGCGACTGATCGCCACAGCGGAATCATGCACGGGCGGGATGGTTGCCGCACGACTCACCGATCGAGCGGGATCGTCGGCCTACGTGCAGGGCGGCGTCGTCTCGTACTCGAACGACGTGAAGATCAACAGCCTCGGCGTACCGGCGTCGATGCTCGACGAGTTCGGTGCTGTGAGCGAACCGGTTGCGGCAGCGATGGCCGAGGGCGCCATGGCTCGCCTGGGCGTCGACACCGCGATCTCCACCACCGGCATCGCGGGCCCCGGCGGCGAGACTCCCGGAAAGCCGGTCGGCACAGTCTGTTTCGGTATCGGCGTCGCGGGCAGGCCCACACTCACCCGGACACTGCACCTCCCGGGCAACCGGGCAGCCGTGCGCGAACGCTCGACGACGATCGCGTTCCATCTCCTCGCCGGCGCGCTGCGCGCGGCTGGGGCGTCGTCGTAAGCGATTCGGGCTCAGAGCCTGCCGAGCAGTTCCGCCTTCTTCGCGGAGAACTCATCGTCGGAGAGAATTCCGCGCTGGTGCAGACCGGCGAGCTGCTCGATGGCCGCGATAATCGCGTCCGATCCCGCGGGCGCGGGCGATGTCGCGGAGCTGTCCGGTGCCGGGGCGTACTGCTGCGGCGCGTCGAACTGCTGCGGCGCGGCGTCGAACTGTTCGGGTGCCGCGTGGCGTGGTTCCGGGGCGGCAGTTGGTGTCGCGGCGACGTCGTTGACGCCGAGTTCTCGCAGGCTCGTGGTGTCGAAGGTGCCGAACTGGCTTGTGAAGCTGACCGTCCCGGGCGGTCCGCTCTGCTGCTGTTGCACGCCGCCGATCTGGTGCTCGCCGGTGTCGAAGACTCGGACCACGCCGTTCACCTGCGTCGCGAGGCGTCGAGTCGCAGGGAACACCGCATACCGCGAGTCGTTCTGACCTCCTGACGAGCTGGGTACTCCCAGGTCAGCGGGCCACCAGGTGTTGGGGGCGGCGTATCCGAACGGCGTGCTGGTCGTCGCTGCCGGCGGGAACACCTGGGTGGTGTTGAGCAGTTGGGAGAGCTCGTTGCAGAGTCCGTCGACGCGGGCTTTGAGGCCGTTGTTGAACATGTCGCCGACCATCGTCATGCCGCCGCGCATCCACTGCCCGGAGCCGCCGAGCTCGGGGATGTTGAACTGGGCCATCGTGCCCCCGCCCGAGTTGACCGCGTAGAGCATGGCCACGACGGCGTCCTGCGAGAGACCGTAGCGCGCGGAGATATCGGAGATGACCTGCTGTGCCTCAGCAGTGACGCCTGGCTCCATTGTGTGCTCTTTCGTCAGCGGAATGTCGCCTACAGCGTAGTGGCCCGCGCCCGCCGGGGTCGGGGCGGAGTGGCCCGCCCGCCGCAGAAACTAGGGGAAGGGTTCTTTCCTCGGGTTTCACACCCTTCCCCGCGAAGCAACTCGAGGAAACGTACAGAACCCGCGGAAAGAACCCTTCCCCTACTTTCTGCCCAGCCGCGCACCCGCGCAGAAGCCCGAGCCGCTCAGCGCCCCGACCCGC
>NZ_LZTC01000026.1:0-17009 GCF_001665905.1 Gordonia sp. 852002-50395_SCH5434458 | reverse complement strand
TGGGCACAGCTGGCATCCTTCCAGGCCGCCCGGCAGGGCAAGCCAGATCAGATGTCACCTACTCGTGCACCAGCCCCTGGTGCTCTACCTGATGGTCGCGTGTGCGGCGCTACGTCTGCGACGCAGGGGAGCACCGACGAGCCGTGGCTACCGAATGCGCTTGTGGCCTCTGGCCCCGCTCGTCGTGATCGCGGTGTGCCTCTACGTCTGCTATCAGCTCATCACACCGGAGACATGGGTCCAATTGGCGATCGCGGTCGGCACGCTGGTCGTGGGTGCCCTGTACTACATCGCCTATCTCTACCCGCGTCGTGCCGATCGGTGGACTCTGCCCGACCCGATACACGAGGACGTGTGAGGGGCGTGCAGGTTCAGATCATGTTCTTCCGGGTGAGCCAATGCATCACCGGCCACCCGATGAACACCGGAAGCCAACAGGTCAGTACGCGGTAGAGCAGCACACCGGGGACAGCCACTGCCGAAGGAACACCAAACGCCGCCAGGCCACCGATCAGTGCCGCCTCGACGGCCCCGACACCGCCGGGCGTCGGGGCGGCGGAGGCCAACGTCCCGCCGACCATCGTGACCACGGTCACGGTGATGAACGAGACATACCCGCCGAACGCGTGCACGCTTGCCCAGAGCGCGAGTGCACCGCCGAGAGTCGTTGCGCCACAACCCAGTGTGATGATGCCGAGCCGTTTGGGTTCACGCGCCACCGCGCGCAGGTCGGCGAATACCTCGATCAGTCGTGGACGCAACGAGGCACCGAGCCAGTGGCGAAGCGTCGGAATGAACAAGAACAGACCGATCGCACCGAGCACGATTCCCGCGACGAGGTAGAGCACCGTCGCCGAGGGAACGAAATGCGACAGGTTGGCCGAGGTCCCTGCGATCGCAGTGAAGAACAACAACAGCACCACGTGCACGATCACCTGCACGCTCTGCTGCAGTGCGACAGCCGTCGTCGCCCGAACACCCCCGAGACCGGCCTTCTGCAGAAACCGCGTGCTGAGCGCGAGTCCGCCGACGCCGGCCGGAGTTGTCGTCGCGGCGAATGTGTTGGCGAACTGCATGACGGTGAGCTTCCACATACTCGTGAGACCGTCGGCGCAGGCCCATAGGGCGGCCGCCGCGCCGACGTAGGTGAGCATCGACGCCGCCAGACCGGCCGATGCCCACGCCCAGTCGAGGGTGCGCAATTCACTGAAGAAGGTCGGCACCGTGCTGATGAACGGGTAGGCCACGTAGACCAGCGCCACCAGCAGGACCAACTGGATGATCTGGGAGCGACTGAACCTCGTGATGGTCTCGGCGCGGATCTCGTCTGCGCCTGTCTGCGAACGGATTTCATCGCGCGCCGACGACATCACCTTCTTGGCGTCGCTCAGCTGGTCGCGTATCCGCCTCGGCAACGCCGACGAGCTCAACCGTCGTGACGCGGTCAGAACCGCGTCGGCTCCGAACGCATTGATCGCCGAGGTGACGGCGGGCTCCGGACCGTAGAGGTCGGTTGTGGTGGCGAGCAATTGAGCAATGTCGGACTGGAGCTGGACGTCGGTGGCACCGAACTCCGCGAAGTGAAAACCGCCGAACACGATGCGGCCATCGGTGATGGTGATCTGCGCCGCCCGAAGGTCTCCGTGGGCTATCCGCTCCGCGTGCAGCGTGTGTAATGCGGCCCAGATGTCGGCCACCGCGACGTCGTCGCTGCACGAATGGAGGGGCGTGCCGCGGGGCGGTGTACAGGCGTACATCATCCAATCCCGATCAAGGGGCGCAACGGCGACAACACGACTGTTCGACAGACCGAGGTCGTCGACGACGGATGTCATGAGTCCGCGGTGCTCGACCATTCGATGCGCGGAGAGCTGCAGCGGTGCTGTTTCTTCCGAGCGCAGGCGGATCTTGCGCCAGAACTCGCGCAGCAGACCTGCGCTGCGCTGATTGGGTCCGTACATGTCGACGATGATGTCGTCGTCGGCGTGGGCGACGAGTTCGAGCGGTCCGCGACTGGCCGGCCGGACCACGCGGAGCGCGGTCACGCGCACACCCCGTTGTTCCAGCATCCGAACCGCATCTTCGAGCGGCACGACCAGCGCGGGCGTGCCCGCGACCCACACAACCAGTGAGCCGACGAACCAGCCGGTCGCGAGCCCCAGGACGGCGCGCGCGGGTACGACGGCGCTCACCACGAGGTGGATGGGGACGAAGGCCAGGAGCAGGATCCACCACCAGCGTCGCCAGCGGGCGGGAAGCCACGGTCCCGACACCGTCAGGACTGCGGCAAGCATCGCGATCCAGCGCGGATCGTCGAGGAATTGCGACAGCAGCGAATCGAGCCGTTCGTTGCGATCGAAATGCCATGTGGGGGCGGCGATACCGTTCTCGCTGACCGACAGCGCGAGAAAGCTGATCGCGGCTGCCGTCGCGTACGCCCAGAGCAGTCGCCATTGTCGAGCGGCGAGCAGGCCGACGAGGATCATGAACGGGAGTGCCAGAATCGCGATGCCGTACGCGAGATAGACCAACCCGGCCTGGGTGGGCGTCAACACTCCCACGATGTCGGAGATCGACTTCTCCAGTGCCACCCAGTCGCCCCGGGTGATCAGTGAACTCACGATGACGACAATGAGCACGATCGCCGAGGTGGTGAGACGAAGTATGTCCGACGTACGCCGCGTCAGCGGCTGCAGCAGGTCACCGGAGACGGTGATCTCGCGTCCGTCGACATCCATCGGCTGCTCGTGTCTTCCCACGTTTCGGCGCGCCGACGGTGTGCCGGGCGTAGTCAGACCCCAACATATCGGGACATGCGCTCACAACCCGGGAGGCGACGGGTTACCGAGCCGCTCGCGCTCTCTCGACCACCAGCGCGCCGAGGCTCACGAGATCGGAGTCGGCGTGTGATTGCCTTACGTAGACCTGAAGGTCGGCGACGGCTTGAGCGTGCTCGGCGTCGTGGACCAGCGGGCCGGGTCCGAGCGCGCGCCCAACCCGGTCGATCACGGCGCTTGCACGTTGTTCGACCGACCAGCGAACGCTGAAAGCGCGTCGTCTGGCCGCCTCGATGTCTGACGGGCAGGCATCGAGCTCGCGTGCAGCCGCGTCGAGGAGTGCGATTGCCGTCGCGATCTCGCCTTCGACGGCGCCGAGGTGCATCAAGAGGATGTCCGACAGCCCACTGTGCGCCGACGACGCCTTGGCGTACAGCACGTCGGCAACTTTCTGCGTACCGCCGACCCAACAGGCCGCCACACCGATTCCTCCGTGCCAGAACCCGGCGCGATCAAGGTAGGCACCAGGCTCACCGACCGGTCGACCGACGACGCCGTCGAGGACGACCGTTCCGGTCTCGGTGCGATTCATGCCCGAGTTGGTCCAGTCGGCAGGCTCTCGGCGCACACCCTCCGCGCCGAGTTCGACGGCGAACATTCGACGCTCACCACCGCCGTTGAGAACGTCCGCGGTGATCAGTGCGTGGTCACACGACAAGACTCCCGAACACCACGGCTTTGCTCCGGTGAGAAGCCACGTGCCTCCGCGCCGAAGCTCAGCGGTCACGCGCGGCACGGGAGGCTCCGCGGCCCACACGGCCCAGAACTCACCGGGTTCGGTGCCACGGCCGGTCAGCTCGTGGAGGATGGCATCGGCGTCGAAGTGCGCCTCCACCAGTCTTCCGACGGCGATGTCGACGTGACAGAGCTCCCGAAGGGTTCCCCATCGCGTCCGTGTCTCGCCCGCGCCGGGAAGCGGGACGGCAAGGCCGTCGTCAAGGAGATCGCGAGCTCGCGACGAGGCGTCGTCGATCATGCGTAGCCTCCCGTCTGAGCGGTGGCGGGACATGATGGAGCGGGACATGAGGCGGAATCCAGCGATCGTAGGTGCGCGGCGAATCCGTGCTCTGCCCGACCTTGTGCACGGGTGGATGTGATCACCGGCGCATGGTGCGACGCGACGACCCGCGCACCGAAAGCTCGGACACGATGCACCAATTCGACGTCTTCGCCGTGGGGTATCGGCGCAAACCCGCCCACCGCGTGATAGGTGGCGGCGCGCATTCCGAGGTTCGCGCCATGAATGTGACTGTGGCCCTCCCTATTTCGATACGACTCGGTGTAGCGACGCTCGACGTCTCGCGTCCACCCCGTCCATCCGTCGGGCGTCACGGTGCCGAGGTAACAGTCGGCACCGTGGTCGGCGAAGTGAAGTTGCTGCTGGAACCAGTGTGGCGGGACCCGGCTATCGGCGTCGGTGCTGGCAAACCAGGTCGCAGCGTCATCGACGGCACGCCCGGTGCCGTGTCGCGCGAAGCCTTCGCGTCGTGCAGCCCCCACGGAGCCGAAGGAACACGAGATCACCTGCACGCCAAGCGGTATCCGACGCGCGGTCGCGTCCGTGCAATCGTCGAGGACGACCGTCACAGCTACCTCGTGCGGGGTGTTGCGCGCCGCGACGAGAACGCTCGTCACACAATCGGCGACGAGATCTTCCTCATTGTGCGCCGGCACAACGACGGCAATCCGGTTGACTGCAGTCGGTGAGACAGCGGCAGTAGATGAGGCAGGGGTAGTAAATGCACGCACGTGGCCCCCAGGACGGGTCGGATGATGGCGATGCCCATTGGCTGAAGGCGTGGTTACCCAACTCTAGCCCGTGCGCGCGCGAACAATCATGATCGGCGAGGTCACGCGGCACTTTCGAGCGCGAGCAGGGCCGACTTGACCTCCAACCCGCCGAGGTAGCCGCCGAGCGTCCCGTCGGTGCGCAACACCCGATGACAGGGAACCACCACGGGCAGCGGGTTGGTGGCACAGGCCGTTCCGACAGCTCGAATCGCGGCGGGATTGCCGACCCGCTGAGCGAGTTGCTTGTACGTCGTGGTCTGCCCGTACCCGATCTGCGGCAGGTATCGCTGCACCTGCTCGCGGAAACCCGAGGACAAACGGTGATCGAGAGCCAGTCCGAACTCGTGTCGGCGTCCGTCGAAGTACTCGTGGAGTTGGGCGGCCGCGTCGTCGAGCATTGCCGGCGCTCGAAGAATTCGTGATCCGATCCTGGTCGCGAGGTCGTCGAGGACCGCGTCGAATCCCTCGTTCTCGAAGGCGACGCGCACGAGTCCCGCCTCTGTCGCCGCCAGCAGCAGTGTGCCGATGGGCGTATCGACGGTTCGGTAGCCGACGTCGAGAAGTCCTTGTTGCACTGCACCGATTTCCAGCCGCGCGTGCAGGGCGGTGAGATCGTCCTCGGAGACCGCGAACTGGATTCCCAGTTCAGTTGTATTGTCACTCATGGTTTTTCGTGTCCTCGTTGATCGTCGGCATCTATGTAGGTGCGTCGCAGCGCTTTCATGCCGTCGGCGGCAGCTCGCCGGACAGCGTCGGGGGTACTGCCGAGCAATTCAGCGGTCTCGGTGTGGGGCAAACCACCGATGTAGTGGTAGGCAATGGCGAGGCGTTGACGGTCGGGGAGTAGGGCCACCGCGTCCCACACTCCCGCACGATCGGGGGCCGCAGAATGCAGGTCTGCCGCCTCCGGGATGTTTTCGGTGGGGGTCGGACGACGCTGTCGTCCCCGGATGATGTCGATGGCCTTGCGTTGGGCAACTCGCACCAACCACGCCTCGACGTTCACATCCTCAGCGAGGTCCGGCCAGGCGCGCAGCGCCGCCAGAAAGGTCTCCGACCAGGCGTCATCGGCGTCGGGTCCGCTACCAAGGGCGGCCCGGCAGACTCTCAGTACCGTTGCGCCGTGCGTCGACACAGCACGCTCGAAAGGCTCTTTCATGTCCATCACACGGTAAACGCCGCGGAACCGGAGAACGTGAGATCGCCGTTCGTAGCAGTCAGAACAACCTCGATGCTCGGATCTCCTTCGGCTCCTCGAGTTCGAGAAGCCACCGCTTGCGCTGCAGCCCACCTGCGTAACCGGTCAGTGAGCCGTCGGCCCCGATCACCCGATGACACGGGATCACTATGCCAACAGGATTGCGCCCGACAGCCTGCCCGACCCGCTGCGCCTGCTGCGGCATCCCGATTTCCGCTGCCACCTGACCGTAGGTCGTGGTCGTGCCAAACGGAATGCCGCGCAACGCATTCCACACCGCCTGGTGGAACGCGTCGCCGTGAGTGTGGACCGGTAGGTCGAAGTCGGTTCGGTCACCCGCGAGGTACTCGACAAGTTGCGATGCCGCGGCGTCGACCAACGCATCGTCGTCGACGTGGTCACCCAACGCCGCGTCCTTGGGACGATGTCGCTGATCGGAGAAGTAGATCCCGGTGATCGCTTCACCTGTCGCGACGATTGTCACAGCACCCAGCGGGGTCACGACCGCGTCGTATCTCGCTGTGCTCCCCGCGCCCTCCGTGTGTGCATTCATCATCTTCACGCTTCCTGTCTCGTCCACATTGCTCATCGCCACGCAGTCGCGCAGGGCCCTCCAAACGTGAGATCTGTGTGGACATCGACCCGTCGACCGGCAATGGCTGCCCGCTGAATCGTCATCGTTCGATGTCTGGTTGGCCACTCGGAGCAGTGTGCTCGGGGTCGGCATCCGCGGTGGCAGGATTGTCGAACGAGACCTCGATTTCCTCGAATCCCTTGCTCCGTTGCGCCTGTGCCTGCGCGGTATACGCGGCCTCGTCGCCAGGAGTGAGGACGACGTTGTCCGTGAATGGCGTCAATACCGAACGCGGGTAGAGCTTGTCGACGCGGACAGCATTGCTTTCGACGCAGAAGATGACGAGCACCGCCGCGATGTACAGAAAAGCCAAGAGCCCCAACACCACCGCGAACACGCCGTTGGTCGCACTCGACCTCACGATCACGCGTTGCACGTAGACGCTGCCGAAGGTTTGAAGCGCCTGCCAGCACAGCGCTGCGGCGATCGCTCCGGGTAATACGTCGCGGACGCTCACCGAGCGTGCGGTTCCGATGACGAACGCGATGGTGAATACGGTCGTGTACAGGATCACCGATGCGATGATCGCCAGAGGCTTGCCCACCGTACCGAGGTCTACCGCGGCGACGAATCCGTTCAACACGGTCAGACCGATGATCGATCCTCCGATTGTCAGCAACAGCACTGCCCCTTTGAGGCGTGCCTGGATCGGATTCGGTCGTTCGTTTCTCGGTACATTCCAGATGATGTTCATGGCGTTCTGAATAGCCACAGCCACTCCGAGTCCACCGTAGATCGCGCCGATGACGCCGATTGCCACCGTCACACCACTACCGCTGATCGTGCCCGTTTCACGCAGCTGCGAGCCGATGACCGGGATCTGCGACAACGCGGAATCGAGGATTTGCTGCTCGAGTTGCGGATTGTCGCGCAGCACGATTCCCAGGATCGAAGTGAAAACCAGAAGCAGCGGAAACAACGAGACGAACCCGTAGTAGGCGATCAGTGCGGCGAGATAACCGCCCTGGTCGTCGAAGAATTTGTAGAGCACAGCCAGTGGGTATCCGGTTGAGGGATGGCGGTGCTGAAAGTTGTCGATTCGCTCGGCAAGTGACAGTCGCCCAGAAAGTGACAACTCTCGCCTTCCTTTCCCTTGAGAAGGGCGACGTTGTGCGCTTGCCACGGCCACCGCTTCGACAAATCCTATTCGGAGGCATCCTGATCGGGCAGCACGGCTCGCCGAGCAGACGCGCAACCGACACCCGAGTAGTAGAAACAACGAGCGGCTCTCACCTGCAGCATGTGCGGGTAAGAGCCGCCGTTGATCGCGAACTCTGATCTGGCGCGGTTACTGCGTCGGTACGACCTTGCCGTTCACCGTGACCTCGACGATGTTGGTCGACGAGTTCCACGTGATCTTGCCGTGCTCGAAGGTCGACGTCTTGACGTTACCTTCGGTGGTCTCGTCGCTCGTTGCTGCG
Source organism: Gordonia sp. 852002-50395_SCH5434458 (assembly GCF_001665905.1). Taxonomy (NCBI): domain Bacteria; kingdom Bacillati; phylum Actinomycetota; class Actinomycetes; order Mycobacteriales; family Gordoniaceae; genus Gordonia; species Gordonia sp. 852002-50395_SCH5434458. The sequence goes on along the minus strand of NZ_LZTC01000026.1, from coordinate 9,128 downwards.
CCGAGCGGACCCTGCGATCCGCCCTTGCCCTCTGCCGACGGGTTGCCCTCGGCATCGCGCTTGACGTTCCACGCGTCGCGAATCTTGCCCCAAGTGATGTACGCCGGGGTGGCCTCTTCGCCATTCTTCGCAGTGATTACGCCGCCGGCGAACTGCTGGAACACAACACCGTTCGAGCCCGTGCCCGATGCCTCGGCACCGGTACTCGGGGCACCGAGATCGGTCTTCTGCTGCTCGGTCGCCGCCTGATACTTCGCCGCGATCGGTCCGGTCAGCGTGACCGTGCTTCCGTCAGCCGCTTTGAGCTCCACAGAGGCACCAGCAGCCGCCGAGCCTGACATCCCCGACATCCCCGCCATGCCGGACTCGCTTGCCGATGCCGACGCCGATGCCGACGAGCTGGAGTCATTGTCATCGCTGCAACCAGCAGCGATGAGGGTGACTGCCGATGCCGCCGCAACGACACCGGCGATGCGGCGAGTTGTCTGCTTCATTGGTTCCCTTTCGGTTCGAGACGCTGAAGTAGTACACGGTCGTCAAGACCGCGTTCAGGACCGTAACCACATCCGACGACCAGACTCGACGAGAAGTCGCCGACTGGTGCAGTGTTGCAACATCAGTCTGGCGAAGCCGACGTAGCGGACAAGGATCGTGTCCCAATCGTGAGTTCCGCGTCCAAGAAACCCGCTATGGGGCGGCGGAATACGTTGGGTCCATCGACAGTTGAAACCATCGACGGCGTCGGATTCATTGCCCCGGGTCCCACCCTTCACCGCTTAGAGCGGATTTTTCGCCGAGAGGCGCATTGACCGATTCCGTCCATTTCAGAAGCCGTCGACCGCCTCGGTCGGCGGCTTCTTGTCTGTCGGGGTCGCGTAGTGCCGGCCCACGATTTTTGGTCGGCCGCCGTCGGACTGTGGCGCACCCGCCCGCGCCGAGCGGAGAGAATGCCAGATCACACTGTCCGGAAAGACAACACTTCATCTCGATCCGGAACAGGATCCGCACTTAGCCAACTAGGGCGTGTCTCCTTATTGTGTGAGGGTTTGAGTCCAGAGTCGGATTCCGGCGAGAAGGACTGTGCCGCGGTATGTTAGGGCGAGTTTGTCGTAGCGTGTGGCGACTGCGCGCCACTGCTTGATGCGGTTGAAGAATCGCTCAACGACGTTGCGGCCCTTGTAGGCTTCTTTGTCCAAGGAAATCGGTCGGCCGCCGTCGGAGCCCTTGGTCTTGCGGTGGGCGATCTGATCGTCGCGTTGCGGGATGATCGCTGCGATACCGCGTCGGCGCAGGTTGTCGCGATGGGCACGCCCGCAGTAGGCCTTGTCGGCCAGCACCGCCTCGGGGCGGGTTCGTGGCCGACCACGTCCTGGGCGGGCGACTTTGAGCTGCTTGAGCAGTGGGTCGAGCATGGGCGAGTCACCTCCCTGTCCTGGACCACACAAGACCACCAGCGGCAGGCCGCGTCCGTCGACCAGTGCGTGAACTTTACAGGTCATGCCGCCGCGGGAGCGGCCCAGTGCGTGGTCAGCCGGCTCGTCGACAGGATTCGTGTAATTCGACAGACCCCCCTGTGTCACGTGGGAGGTTCGTGGCGTGCTGGTGGGCGCGAGCGACGGTGGAATCGACCGAGACCGTCCATTCCAGGAGCTCACGTGCATCGGCGTCGGCGGCCAGCGCGGCCAGGATCTTGTCGTAGGTGCCATCACCGCTGTAGCGACGGTGGCGTTTCCACACCGTTTGCCATGGACCGAACTCCGCAGGCAGATCACGCCACGGACAGCCGGTGCGTGCACGATAGGCAATTCCTTCGATCACCTGGCGGTGATCACGAAAAGGACGGCCTCGCACACCATCCGAGGACGGCAAGATGGCATCGAGCAGCAACCACTGCTCATCGGTGAACACCTGAAATCTCGACACGCCCCACATCATGGGCCACAACAACACTCAGATAAGGAGACACGCCCTAACGTCGACGTTGTCTGAGTTCGACCCTGACGCGGGCGCACGATGTCCGGCGAAAGGCGAGACGCACGTGTACCGAAGTAACGGAAATTCGAGGCATTCGGACGGCCGGAGAGGCCGGCAGATGTTCACGGCAAGGGTGCCTACTTCGTCGGGTCCGGACTCGCGTGCCTGGCCGGCGCGGCGTTCCTGATTCGTGATGCACAGTTGCCGGGCAACAAGATAACGATCTTCGAGGAGCTCGGACTTCCCGGCGGCAGCATGGATGGGATCCTCGACGAGCACAAGGGCGTCATCATCCGCGGTGGACGCGAGATGGAGGCGCATTTCGAGGCCCTGCGGGATCTCTTCAAATCGATCCCGTCACTCGCCATCGACAACGCGTCGGTGCTCGACGAAATGTACTGGCTGCACAAGACCAATCCCAGCTCGAACCCGGCAACTGGTCTGACGGCACGCGAGGATGAGCACGCCGACGCCGCGGCCCTCCAGGTCGCGGCGTCGGCTTGTCTGAATCTGCGAGCATCCGCGTAGATTGACGGAATGCCGTCGCCGAAGGACTCCGCTGGTGCGTCTGAACCTGATGGTCCGTCTCACCCCGCTGCTCCGTCCACAACCGTGCAGATCGATCGCGATGACGAGATCGTCATCCTGCGACTCAATCGGCCAGATCGGCTCAACGCCTTCACCCATGAGATGGGCGAGGAGATCAAGGCAGCACTCGACGTCACCGACGCCGAGGATTCCGTGCGCGCCGTCGTGATCACCGGGAACGGCCGGGCATTCTGCGCGGGTGCCGACCTGGGGTCCGGCGCAGACACGTTCGTCCACGCCGAGACCACCCCGGGTGTCGTTCCGCCCGACTCCGGCGGGCAGACCTCACTCCGAATCTTCGATTCACTGAAACCGGTGGTGGCAGCAATCAACGGCCCCGCGGCGGGTGTTGGCGTGACGATGACGCTTCCCGCCGACGCGCGCATCGCCTCCGATGACGCCAAGTTCGGCTTCGTGTTCACCCGTCGCGGCTTGGTGCCCGAGGCGTGTTCGTCGTGGTTCCTGCCACGCCTCGTGGGCATCCCGACAGCGCTTCGGTGGACGTTTGGCGGCCAGATGTTCAGTGCCACAGAGACATTGGACGCCGGCTTGGTCCAGCAGGTTGTCCCCAAGGATCAGGTTGTCGACACCGCGATCGCCGTTGCACGCGACATGACCGCCGACAGTGCCCCCGTGTCGGTTGCTCTCACGCGTCAGTTGATCTGGCGAATGGCCGGTGCGCCGAATCCTCGCGACGCACACGAGGCAGATTCGAAGGCCATCTTTGTCAGGGGTTCCATGCCCGACGTCGCCGAGGGCGTGACCGCGTTCCTGGAGAAGCGTCGAGCGGTGTTCACCGACAAGGTGTCGAGTGATCTGCCCGAGATCTTCTGATCGTCGGCGCAACCCACCCACCAGCGAGTCCCACATCCTCGAACGGAAGGTACCCATGGCCGACGTCGACGTGAGTGTCGAATCGAATCTCTCACCCGAACAGGCGTGGAATCTCGCGTCCGACCTGTCGCGGTTCCCCGAATGGATGACGATCTTCGGCGGTTGGCGCAGTGACCTGCCAGACCAGATCACCGTCGGGACCCACGTCTCGTCGCTGATCAAAGTCAAGGGATTTCGCAACGTCATCCACTGGACGGTGACCGAATACTCCGAGCCAGAAACGATTTCGCTCTCGGGCCACGGCATCGGCGGGGTTCGGATCGGTCTTCGAATGACGGTGACGAAGACGACGAACGGTTCTCGATTCCACCTCAATGCCACTCTCGACGGTGGCCTACTGAGCGGACCCATCGGCCGCCTCGTCGCCAAGGTCATCACCTCCGACGTTCGACGCTCCATCGAGAATCTCGCGGCGCTCCGCTGACCGGAGAAGGCGTCCGCGATGCCCGACATGAGCGGTTTTTCTATCGGGCGATAGGCTCCAAGACGGTGTCCGGCGGCCTGACCGGCCGTTTCGGCGAGCGTATGGAGGTGTGTGAGGTGTCGTTCTTCGACGAGAAGGTGCAGGATCTCTACGACGAGGTGGTGGCCCGCAATCCGGGCGAAGTCGAGTTCCATCAGGCGGTACGGGAGGTGTTCGACAGCCTCGGCGCCGTTCTCGTCAAACACCCGCACTACGCCGACGCCGGGATCATCGAGCGGCTCTGCGAGCCAGAACGTCAGATCATCTTCCGGGTTCCGTGGGTCGACGACCTGGAGCAGTTCGGATCAATCGGGGTTTCCGCGTCGAGTTCAACTCCGCGCTCGGACCGTACAAGGGTGGCCTGCGGTTCCACCCGAGCGTCTACCTCGGAGTGATCAAGTTCCTCGGATTCGAGCAGATCTTCAAGAACGCGCTCACCGGCCTCCCCATCGGCGGCGGCAAGGGCGGCTCGGATTTCGATCCCAAGGGTCGTTCCGACGGCGAGATCATGCGGTTCTGCCAGTCATTCAAGACTGAGCTGTACCGCCATATCGGCGAGCACACCGACGTCCCGGCGGGTGATATCGGCGTCGGTGGTCGGGAAATCGGCTACCTCTTCGGGCAATACAAGCGCATCACCAACCGCTACGAGTCCGGCGTACTCACCGGCAAAGGATTGTCGTGGGGCGGCTCGCAGGTGCGGACCGAGGCCACCGGCTATGGCGTCGTCTTCTTCGTGCGGGAGATGCTCAACGCCAGGGGACAAGACCTCGACGGCAAGCGCGTCGTCGTCTCCGGCTCCGGCAACGTCGCACTGTATGCGATCGACAAGGTCCACCAGCTCGGCGGCCGGGTTGTGGCCTGCTCGGATTCCGGTGGCTACGTCGTCGATGAGGACGGTATCGACCTCGAGCTCCTCAAGGAGATCAAGGGTGTTCATCGCGGGCGTGTCTCCGACTACGCCGAGAAGCGGGGTGCACCAGCACATTTCGTGTCCTCGGGCTCGATCTGGGATGTGCCGACAGACATCGCGATTCCCTGCGCCACGCAGAACGAACTGAACGCCGACGACGCCACGAACCTCATCGCGCATGGCTGCACCATCGTCGCCGAAGGCGCCAACATGCCGTCCACCCCGGAGGCGATCAAGACCTTCTCGTCGTCGGGTGTCCTGTTCGCTCCCGGTAAGGCCGCCAACGCCGGCGGCGTCGCGACAAGCGCACTCGAGATGCAGCAGAACGCTTCTCGCGACTCGTGGAGCTTCGAGCACACCGAACTACGACTGGCCCAGATCATGCGAGGCATCCACGAGAACTGCCTGCGCACAGCCGACGAGTACGAGGCGCCCGGCGACTACGTGCTCGGCGCAAACATCGCGGGGTTCACCCACGTCGCCGACGCAATGCTCGCGCTCGGGGTGATCTGACTCGCCGCGCCATTGCCGCACACCTCGGTGAGCCCTCAGCTGACCGTCCGCCACCGTTGCTGATTCGCCGGCATGGTTGCCAAGCGTCGGCGCCTTCGGCACGGTGGAGGTATGAGCGAACACACGAGTGTCACGGTAGAACGAGTCATCGATGCACCGGCCGACCAGGTCTTCGACGTGCTCAGCAATCCTCGGCGCCATCCGGAACTCGACGGTTCGGGATTCGTCCGCAGCGTCGACCATGCCGATCGGATTCAGGAGGTCGGCGACGTATTCACCATGAACATGGAGGGTGCGCACATGGGCGGGGAGTACAAGACCGACAACCATGTCACCGGCTACGCCAAGGACAAACTCCTGGCGTGGCAGACCGCACCCGCCGGCACCGAGCCTCCCGGATGGGAATGGGTGTGGGAACTCGAAGCCCAGGGCCCCGACAAGTCGCTCGTGCGTCACACCTACGACTGGTCGAAGGTCACCGACAAGGATCTCCTCAAGAAGGTCAGCTTTCCGCTGGTCACCGAGGAACAGCTCGAAGACACACTGGGACGTTTGGCCGCGGCGGTCAGCGGCTGAGACCGAGCGGCGCCATCACCGATGAGTTCCGCGCTCGCGCATGGTCAGTCGTAGGGTGACTGCGATCAGCAGTCGCTGACGACGAGGACAAGGAGTCTGACGATGGCACGCAAGGCGCAGGTACGGGTCGACCTGATGAACGTCTCGCTCGACGGCTACGCCGCGGGTGATCACATCACGCTGGACGAACCGATCGGCGGCGCCGGGGAATTGTTCGGCAACTTCGACGGACGCGTGATCGCCGGTGTTCAGAATGCGGACGCACCGATCAGTGCCGACCGCGTCTTCTCCAGCGTGTGGGGTCAGGGTGTCGGCGTGGAGATCATGGGCCGCGGCAAATTCGGGCCACAGCAGGGCGAGTGGCCCGACGACGGATGGCGCGGATGGTGGGAAGACGAACCCCCGTTTCAGACTCCGGTGATCGTGTTGACCCACCACGAGCGCGAACCCATCACGTTCGACAATGGAACCGTCTTCCACTTCGTCGACGCCTCGCCCGCGAAGGCGCTCGAACTCGCCCTCGACCTCGCGGAGGGAGGAGACGTGCGTATCGGCGGGGGACCATCGACGGTGAATCAGTTCCTCCGCGACGACCTCGTCGACTTCATGCACCTCTCCATCAACCCCATCGTGCTCGGCGGGGGAGTGTCGCTGTGGTCAGGACTCGGCGGGATTCACACACGCTTCGAGATCGAGTCCGTGCCGACGTCGACCGGGCTGATCCATCAGTTCTGGAACCGTAATTGGGACAAGGAATCGTAAGCAAGACCCAATCTGCTTCTCGCTCGCTAGACTCATTCGATCAGCGTCGATGACCTGCGAGGTAGGGACTATGCGACTGAAGTGTGCAGCAACGCGGGCGTTGGTCGTCGTCGCGTCGATCGCCCTGTTCGTCGGGTCGGTTCTGGTCGGGTCTTCGGCAGCGCGTGCCGATGTGATCACGCCCGCCGCCGGCTACGGCTTCGCCCAGGGTGCCCCGCAATTGACCATGAGTGCGGCTGATCTGAATCGGGAACTCGACGCTGTATCGAAGACGCGCGGCCAGTGGTTGCGCGTCTTCGTCAACTGGTCGGCGATCGAGAGCATGAAGGGCACGTACAACTGGGCGGTGACGGACCGGGTCATCGAAGCGGCACGTGCTCACAAGCTGAAGGTGCTGTCGTTGGTGTTGACGACTCCGGCATGGGCACGACGCGGGGGTGCGTTGGCAGGGATGTACGCACCCCCGTCAAACCCGGCGAGCATAGCCCCGTTCCTGAAGGCTTTCATCAAGCGCTACCCCGACGTGACGCGTCACGAGATCTGGAACGAGCCGAACCTGCCGGCCTTCTGGGGCTTGTATCCGGCGAATCCCACCGAGTACACGGCGTTGCTGAAGGCGTCGTATACCGCGATCAAAGAGGTACAGCCATCGTCGACTGTCGTTGCCGCGGGGATGAGCCCTGGCGCCGGGGCCGTCGACTTTGTCACAAAGATGTACGCCGCGGGTGCCAAGAACTACTTCGATGCGACTGCCATGCATCCGTACGTGTTTCCGAAGGGCATAAACTCAACGCCCAACGGCTGGAGCGAGACTCAGCAAATCCGATCGGTGATGACGTCGAATGGCGACTCCGGCAAGAAGATCTGGCTCACCGAAATGGGTGCTCCGACCCGACCGGCTGCGGGGACATCGGGCTCCAGCAACCTGGGTCTTGGCTCACTGGGATTCGGGGCAACCGACATGGTGACCCAGCAGGAGCAGGCGACGCAGATCGTCGATGTTCTGCGGGCAGCCGGACAGTCGGGCTATTGCGGCCCCGCATTCATCTACTCGGTTCGAGACCAGGGAACGTCGTCGAATAATCGGGAAGACAACTTCGGCGCGCTGCTCACCAACAACTGGCAGCCAAAGCTCACGGCGACGGTGTTGGCGAAATAGGTCCGACGGCGTGTGCGACGTCGCCCCTCACGACCGCACAAACACCCCATTGTTGGACGCGTCGTCGTAGTACTCGATGGACATGCGGGGGCCGTCGAAGGTGACCTTGGAGATCGACCCGGGTTCGGCGTTCTCGTTCTGCAGCGTGAACGTGTAGGTGTTGCCGTCCCAGTGACGCAGTTCGCGCTTCGTGACGCCGCCGGGGCCCATCTCGAGCATCAGCTTGCCACCGTTGTCGCGAACCTCGGCCTGCCCGTACACCGGATTCTGGTAGACGCCAACGTATGTCGAAAGCGGCTGCGCTGGTGTCGGATTGGCGGGCGGGGACTGCCCCACCAACGATCCAACAGGCTTACCCGTGTCGGCAAATGCGTTGCCGTAGAGCGTTGCCCAGTCGTGCTTTACCTCGCCGAACTGCACGATGTCGGCAAACTCGCCGGTGAGCGTCTCCGCGGCACCAATGGGCGCGGCGTTGGTCAACGCCACGATGCCGACGTCGGCCGAGGGGATCATCAGGAAGTTGGTACCCGCACCACTGGCGAACGCACCCGAGTGACTGAACTGCGTACGCCCCGCCTCGGTGACCGATGAGTTGAAGCCGTACCCGTAGAAGCCGGCTCGATCGTCGGGAGCCGCTGCGGGAGACGACACGATCTGTGGGGTCAGTGCAGGCGTCAGCGCGTCGGCGTCGATGATCCGCTGCCCGGAACTGGTTGTGCCGCCTGCGAGCACCATCGACATCCAGTGCGCCATGTCGTTGACCGACGACGACACCCCGCCCGCGGGCGACTGCGCGTCGGGTTGCCGCGGATACGGCGACACGACCCACTGCCCGTTGGACTTGATGTGCCCGACCGCGCGGTTGTCGCGGCCCGCGAAGTCGGAGTAGCGAGAACTGGTGCGCGACATGCCCAGCGGGCCGTAGATCTCGTTCTGCGAGAGGGTTGCCCAGTCGGTGCCTGCCTTGTTGGCTGCCGACGTCGCGGCTGCGGTGAGGCCGAAGTTGGTGTAGTCGTAGGTGATCCGGAATGGGGAAAGTGGCATCGCTGACAGTCGGCTGATCACTTGCTCCCGGTTGTACCCGAGATCTTCGATCTTGTCGCCTGCATGCTCGGGTAGTCCGGAGCGGTGGGCGTACATGTCGGCGATCGTGACGTTGGAGGTGACGTACGGATTGGATAGCGCGAACCCTGGATAGTTCGTCGCGACGGGGCTGGTGCACGAGTAGGTGACATCTGATCTGGCTTGCCCTGCCGGGCGGCCTGGAAGGATGCCAGCTGTGCCCA
>NZ_LZTC01000025.1:0-4311 GCF_001665905.1 Gordonia sp. 852002-50395_SCH5434458 | reverse complement strand
CTTCCGCAGCCAACTCATCGGCCCGGCGCAGCTTGCGCACGATGTCCTCCGCCGAGTGACGCTTACGTCCTGCCATGATCCTCATCGTCCCTTCTCCGCCCTCATCAGGGCAATCAGGACTCTAGAACCACCCGGACCGGTTCACGGGGGACAGGCCACTCGCGTTGAGCCCCGCAGCTCCTCGAACGACGCTGACCTGGTCAGCCAATCTAGCTGGACAGACGTGATATTCGATAGTCCGTTGTCGGGCACCACGACGTAAGGAATGAAGACCGGATCTTCCTCCACACCGAACGAATGGTGGTCCTTGACCAGCTTGGCCGTCGAGATGATCTGCTCAAACTTGCTTGCCACGAAAGCAGAGTCCATGTCTTCGTTGTAGGTCGAAATATCGGCTAGTCCTTGTGCAAGTCCTGCACTCAGATGGTGATTGGTGGCATCGATGAGGATGCACGCACGACCAGCGACCAGCATGAAGTCGCAGACCGACGGTGGTCGACCTTTGACGCCTGACCACTCCGCCTGCATCTCGCTTTCAGAAACCAGCCGGGTGATCTTCGAACTGTACGAAGCAATCCGCTTCAAGATCTCACCAGCGACTCGCTCAAAAGCGTCGTTCATTGCCAGGCTGAAGGCCTCTGCCGTCGATCGTGGTTCCGCAGGCCCGAAGGCGAAGAATGTCTGCCAGTACAATTGTGCGCCGAAGAATCGATCGACAACCCATTGATATCGGAGAGCGAAGATTGTGTCACCATCTTGCCGCAGGAAGGGGCGCTCAGTGAACACGTAACGCTGGTTTGTAACGGGCCCCTGTGCGCGATCGCGGCGAAGCCGTCTTGCAAATTCAGCCGGCTTGTAAGCCATATTCTTGAAGACAAACTCCGCGGCGTCCTCAGTTGCACCCGCTCGCACTAGGTTCAAACGATCGAATTCGAACTGTCCGGCCACAATGCTCTCGCACACGATCTGCCCTACAACCATCACATCGAGAAGCGGGACCTTATTGGCCAGCTCGAACGCCTCCGCAGGGTTTGATCCAATCCGCTTATCAGTGACTCGGGCAGGCCAAGGACGGAACCAGAGGTCGTAAGTCGAGGCCTTGATCGACTCAATCTTGACCGATTCGTTGCTCAGTAGATTCGCCATATCGTTCAGAGAATGTTGCCGGACCGCTGCCACAGTTTCTTCGGAGGTATACGCCTCGATCGCCGCAATCTGCGCTCTGTACTCGGCGGGATCCGGATTCGCCAGCACGTCGAGAGGGTTCTGTTCACCAGCGTGCTCACTCGTGATCGACATTACGAGTTCAAGCACATCAGCGATCTCAATGTCTCGTGCATCGGCGTCCGCACACGCCTCAAGAGCCTCTCGTATCAGCTGCGTCATCGATCTCGGGGGAATCAGGCGATGAGTTACTCCCACCTTCGCCGCTAATTGGTTGGCCCACTCGGTGCCGGCTTCCACAAGCAACGCACGTTCAACACGCACCTCCGACCAGTCAGTGGTGGCGGCGACATCGAGCCGAGACTGAATCGCGGCTAGAACAAGAAGAGCTGAGCCCTGCGCAATCTTACCAAGGCGCTCGGTCCGCTGTGCGTGACTCAATGCAGTCAAACCGGCATGATCAGAGACGATCGGAAATACTGGTGCCGGTTGTACGCTAGGTACTCCACCGAATTCTGCAGCGGTTTCAGCTGTCCTGCGCGTACCGTTTGAACGAGCTTCGCGGCGGCGTTGTTTCGTCGTCTTTCCGGTCCGAGGCGTGCCGCGCTTCTTTTTCGACATCCTTTACCTCCTCCTGGCGCTGACCGTAGCAGCCTTACAACCGAAACCGTAAGAGCCTGCAGGGCATTGGGGGCACGTCCAGTTGAGGCTGCAAACGTCAGACATCAGCGTCGACAAACGATACGTATTGGGCATATGTCGCTGCTGACGCCACTGCATGCCGTTCGATGGTGGCAGGGGAGTAACCGAGAGTATCGGCCAGGATCGCAGCGGGTGCGAGTTTAGTGAGTTCGTGCAGGGTGCCAAGTCGGGCAGCGCGGGTGCCGAAAGTCGACTTGAGCCGGTTTCGTAGATGAGTTGGATTGACATGCTGGCCAGGGACATATCCGCGGAACACCCAGCGCGTACTTGGGTGAGCAGCGGTGTTCGCGAGGTCGCGTTCTCCCGCGAGGTAGCGGAATGGTTCGTCGAGCGGTGCGGGTAGAGCGATGGCGATGTCGCCGAGTGTGACGGTCACGAGTTCGTCTGAGACTATGACCTGGTCCCAGGTGAGTTTGACGACGCGGTCGATCTGCTGGCCGAAGACGAGCACCAGGATCGCTGCAGCTCGGTCCCTTGGATTCAGTTCTGGGGGCCTTGACCCCGGAAACTGGACACGGGGTTTGTGATTACGCGGCTTTCTGCAGGCTATCGGATGTGTGAGCGTTTTCGTAGTCGGCAGGGCTGAGATAGTTGCAGTACGAGTGCCGGCGTCGGGTGTGGTAGCGGGTGATCCACCGGAACACCGCGAGCCTTGCCGCCCGGGGCGATTCCCAGCGGGCTGCGCCTTGCAGCGTTTCGCGTTTGAGTGTCGCATTGAACGACTCGGCCAGGGCATTGTCCGCGCTCGTGCCCACCGCTCCCATCGATTGCGCAACACCCAAATCCGCGCAGATCATCGCGAAACCCTTTGAGGTGTATTGACTTCCGCGATCGGCGTGGAACACTGCACCGGCAAGACCGCCGCGGGTCAGTGCTGCGGCACCTAAGGCATCTTCGACGAGTTCGGTACGCATGTGCTCGGCGATCGACCAGCCCACCAGGCGGCGGGAGAAGCAGTCGATCACCGTGGCCAAATACAAGAACTCATTGTCCCCGCATGGCAGATACGTGATGTCACCGACGTATCGGGTATTCGGTGCGATCGCGGTGAAATCACGGTTGAGCAGGTCCGGCGACGGAGTGTCGGCTGGTTCGGCGATGGTGGTGCGGTGTTTTCGGCGCAGTCGCAGGCCCTCGATGTTGTTGGCGCGCATGATCCGTGCGATCCGTTTGTGATTGATCCGCTGGTCGGCGGGTTGTCCGTGATTGATCTCGGCGGTGATCCGGGGCCGCCCGTAGGTGTTGTCCACCGTGTGGACGGCGCGGATCTTGTCGGCGAGTTCAGCGTCGGCTGCGGCCCGGGCGGCTCGTTTCTCGGCGGCGTTGATCCATGCGTAGTACGACGAGCGGGCGATATCGATGACCTGGCACAACCGCTTCACCGGGTAGGTGTCGGAGTGGTCTGCAACGAACTGGAAGCGGTTCACCAATTCGTCTCTCCGGCGAAATATTTGGCCGCCGACCGCAGGATGTCTCGCTCAGTTTCGAGCTTGGTTTTCTCCGCGCGTAGGTGTGCGACCTCGGCGCGGAGCCTGGCGGCTTCCTGCTCGGGTGTCTCGCCGGTGCCGGGCCCCGGAGCGGTGGCGGCGGGTCTGCGGATCGGGATACCCGCATTTCTCAGCCATGTGGTCAGGGAGCCGTGGGATACGCCGAGATCGGCGGCGATCCCGGCTACGGTCGCGCCGCCGGTGTCGCGGTACAGCTCGACTGCGTCGCGGCGGAACTCTTCGGAGTAATTTTTCTTTGCCATCGGGTTAGATCTTCTCGCTTTCCCTGGTCTGAGACCAGGATCAAGCGTGTCCAACCCGCGGGGTCAAGGCCCTGGTTGGTTTGACGTAATGCTGTCGACAGCGTCTCGCTGGCCCTCAGCGCTCATCTTCGGGCTGGTGCCACGTCGATGTGGTGTCATTGTGAGGTCTGCGGCGATCAGCTTGGTCTTGATCGCCCACGCAAGAAAGCGGATGGCGAACTCTCGCGTGCTAGGACCTTCGGCCTGCCATGCATCCAGATCTGCTTGGGACAAGTCACCGATCGAGATGTCCCGGTCAGTGAGCCAGTTGAGGAATTCGATTGTGACAGTGACGGTTTGCTTGGATCGAAGGAAGGTTCCATGTGATACCGACTCCATCGAGTGCATCTGGCGAAGGTGGTGCCAGCGAATGTAGCGGTTGACGACGTCACGATGCTCCGGCGATTCCAATCGGTCCAGGGCGTCGTTCGACCAGTCCATGTAGCGGTGGAGCAGCCCATCTCTGGGTGGAAGGATCTGGTGCGTGACCAGGAGCTCGCGGACGTACTCCCGGGTGCGCGATCGGGGGAGTTCGTCGACGATGTCGTGGGTAACGAGCGGTGTGCGAGCCAACTCAATGGGGGTGTCAGATGGTCTGTGTAAGTCCAGTGCTCATCAGTGAGAGGAAGATCTATGAGCATGGCGTTAGACGACAA
>NZ_LZTC01000024.1:0-1199 GCF_001665905.1 Gordonia sp. 852002-50395_SCH5434458 | reverse complement strand
CGGTGACCCCGATGCGGCGAGGTAAGCAAGTTGGGCGGCCGCGTCGTCGATGCTGTCCAGGATCGAGGTCAGCACCCGATCAGCGCAGCGGTCGACGTCGACCACGACAAGGTCGGGGCGCAAAGGCGCAACGATCGCCCACACCGCCCGGCCGCCACCCGCGTGCTCCGCTTGGGTGATGAGGTCCGTCGGATCACCCGATGCCTCACGTACTGGGGCACTGCCAGATATCGGGCGTAGGGCGTACCCTTCGGCGTCCGGGGCAAGGAGGAGCCGATAGAGCTCAACCCATCGACTACCCGACGCTGAGGCGTCTGTATCGAATTCGTGATCCGACACGCATTCAGAAGTAGCGCGGCCAGTAGGGTGCGCGCTACCCTGAGACCAGTCCGCCAAGACTGTCCCTTCGGGGATATGAGAGTCAGCTGACCACTGGCTCTCGGAACTTCACGAACGCCCTCGGTGACCTCCGGGGGCGTTCGTCGTATTTAGTTACGCGGAATCTTGCAGATCAAGCACCTCCTGTAGCGGCGGAACACCGGGGAACTCGCACCCAGAATCGGCCGCGGCGAGCGCGCAGATGTAGTCGACGATCGACATACCGCGTTCTGCGGCGCGCCTTCTGATCGCCGTATCCGCGACGCCCGTGACAGCGATGCTGATAGGCACCAAGCTAGCGCCGCTGGGGTCCTTCCTGGGTCTTCCCGCCACAGCGACCATTGTTTCCTTAAAAAATTCGCATGCAGGTTAGACACGCCGTACAGGGCGCAAGTTTTCACCGCCCGCCCCTCGGCGCGACTCTCGCCGTAGGTCTGCCACCCTGGAACACATGGTGAAATCACTGACCGATCTGCCGTTCCCTAATGGCAGGATTCCTTTCCTGGGCGATGTCAGATCGGTCGACCGCAAGAATCCAACACAGCACGAGATGCAGCTCGTCGACCAGCTCGGCCCGATTTATCAGCGACTCTTGCTACGAGACCGACTGATTGTGGTCGGCGGCGGTGAACTTGCCCGTCAGTGTCTCGATGAGAGGAACTGGGCACGTGCTCTCATCGGGCCAGGGGCGAAGCTCAGAAGCGTAGCAGGGTCCGGCCTGTTCACGGCGCGGTCGAGCGACCCGTTGTGGGGGCAGGCTCGGCGGATTCTGACCCCAGGGTTCTCGCAAGAAGCGATGCGCGTCTACCACCGCGCGATGC